>DATKHQ010000179.1:0-8939 GCA_035510175.1 Candidatus Sulfotelmatobacter sp.
CTCTCTTCGAGGACAACGCCGAGTTCGGGCTCGGCCTCAGGGCAGGGGTCGACGCGCACGAGCGGCATGCCCGTGCCGCGCTCCGCGAGATCGCGGCCCGGGTCGGCGACGAGCTTGCGGGGCCGCTGCTTTCGGGAATGCCCGCCACGGAAGAGGGGATCCGGGAGGGGCGGGAGCGCGTCGCTCGCCTCCGGGCCGCACTCGCCGGCATCGACGCTCCCGCGGCACGGCGCCTCGCCGCGATCGCCGACTACCTCGTGCCGAAGAGCGTCTGGATCGTCGGCGGGGACGGGTGGGCGTACGACATCGGGTTCGGCGGCCTCGACCACGTTCTGGCCACGGGCCGGAAGGTCAACGTTCTCGTTCTCGACACCGAGGTCTATTCGAACACCGGGGGCCAGCAGTCCAAGGCCACGCCCCTCGCAGCCTCGGCGAAGTTCGCGGCCGCGGGGAAGGGGTCGCCGAAGAAAGACCTCGGTTTGATCGCGATGTCGTACGGGCACGTCTACGTCGCGCGCGTGGCGATGGGGGCGAAGGATGCGCAGACGGTGCGGGCCTTCGCCGAGGCCGAGGCACATCCGGGACCCTCGCTGATCATCGCCTACTCGCCCTGCATTGCCCACGGGTACGACCTCGCCTTCGGACCGCGGCAGTCGAAGCTGGCGGTCGATTCGGGCCAGTGGCCGCTGTACCGGTACGACCCGGCGCGCGACGCGCGCGGCGAGCCCCCCCTCCAGCTCGACGCCGGGAAGCCGACGGTCTCGCCGCTCACGTACATGCGAAACGAGGCCCGGTTCCGCATGGCCGAGATCGTCGACCCGGCGCGGTTTCGCGGCCTGCTTCAGGCGGCGGCCCAGCACACGGCGCACCGTGTCGCGATCTACGAGCAATTGGCGGGGATCCGGGTCGGGACGGACGTCGGTCCGCCGCCCCCGGCAGAGCCCGAGCCGGCGCCCGCCGGAAAGGAGTGAGCGATGGACCTCCGGACGACTTACCTGGGGTTCCGCCTCCCGCATCCCCTGATACCCGGCGCCTCGCCGCTCGCGGACGAGCTCGAGGGGTGCCGGCGCCTCGAGGACGCCGGCGCGCCGATGATCGTGCTTCGCTCCCTCTTCGAGGAGCAGATCGCCGCCGAGCAGATGGCCACCGAGCACGGGATCGACGCCCACGAGGACGCGTTCGCGGAGGCGCTGAGCTACCTCCCGGAGCCGGTGGGGTTCCAGTTCGGCCCGGAGTCCTACCTCCGCCACCTGGAGCGGGCGAAGGCGGCGGTGAGCGTGCCCGTCGTCGCGTCGCTCAACGGCACGACGCCCGGCGGGTGGATCGACTACGCCCGCCTGATCGAGCAAGCGGGGGCCGACGCGCTCGAGCTGAACCTCTACGCGGTTGCCACCGACCCGGCGGAGACCGCGGCCGCGATCGAGTCACGGCTGGAAAACGTCGTGCGCGCGGTCCGCGCGTCCGTGGCGATTCCGCTCGCGGTCAAGCTGTCCGCGCTGTTCACCTCGCTTCCGAACTTCGCCGCCGCGGTGGACGCCGTGGGGGTCGAGGGTCTCGTCCTGTTCAACCGCTTCTACGAGCCGGATCTCGACGTGCGCGAGCAGCAGGTCGTGCGCACGCTCCACCTGTCGTCCTCCGCCGAGCTGCTCCCGCGCCTCAACGCGCTTGCGATCGTCTCGGGGCGAACTCGCATGTCGCTCGCGGTGACCGGGGGAGTGCACACGGGGCTCGACGCGCTCAAGGCGGTGATGTGCGGGGCGCACGGCGTGCAGATGGTCTCGGCGCTCCTCAAGAGCGGGCCGGGCCGCCTGGCCCTCGTCCGCGCGGAGCTGATGCGAACCCTCGAGGAGAACGAGTACGACTCGCTCGATCAGGTCCGCGGGAGCATGAGCCTTGCCCGGTGCCCCGATCCGAGAGCGTACGAGCGGGTCAACTACATGCAGATCCTGCAGAACTGGCGGGGGTGAGGGCGAGGACATCCGCCCGGATCGCTTCGATCACCTCGGGAAGGCGGGACAGCTCGCGGGGGTAGCGCAACACGGACACCGGAACGGTGTCGGCGAGGGCGGCGATGCGGTCGAGCTGTTCTCGCGAGCGCTCCGGGTCGTCCAGGTGAAGCTGGAACGAGCCGCGCAGGAGCGTCACCAGCGCGTCCCGCGGCGTCGCCCGGCGGATCGAGAGTTGCGCTCCGCTCGCGTTGTCTTCCGGAGCCGCGAGAACGTAGAGCGCGATCAACGGAACGGGGCCGGCAACGGCGCGTGCCGCGCCCTCGGAGAGGCCGATGCGTCGCTTCTCCGTCGTGTGCGCCACGGCCGTGGACGCCGTGGCCCGGCCCAGAATCCGCTCGACCGGCTCGGGGAAAAGGCGCAGGCCGGGGTAGGTAGCCATCGCGTGGAAGCCGAATTCTCCGGCGCGGGCCAGGACGATCCCGTCGTCTCCGAGAATCGGGTCTCCCCCGCGCGCGAAGGCGGCGCAGAGGGTCGATTTGCCGGCTCCCGAGTTACCCAGGAAGCCGACGGCCCCGCCGGGTAACGCGACGCACCCGGCATGGATGACGAGCCGCCCTCGGTGGGTCAGCACGCGCGGGAGCACCTGGTCCACCAACAGATGCTCGAGCGTCTCGGGAGGCAGGTCCATCTCCGGGCGACACTCCACGAGCGTCGCCCCGTCGCGGATCACGAACGTCGCGAGCCAAGGCACCCCGAGGCGGTAATCGTCACCGTCGCGACCGCACGACAACACGATGTCCCCCACGGGCGTTCGCCAGTGATGGTCCCATCGCTGATCCTCGTAGAGCGGAAGCCCCGGGGCGCCGAGGCGAATCCGACAGCCGGGCGCCTCCGTCGAGTGCGAAAGCGCCGGCAAGTCGATCTCGCTCTCGATGGCGAGATCGCCGAACCGTACGGACATCGTCAGGGCTTGGGCTTCTTGCCGCTTCCCCCCTCGCTCGAGGTCCCGGTTCCGCCGGTCGTCAGGTCTTGCAGCCGGCCGTACGCCGTCAGCTTCGGCTTCTGGTAGGGCTTTTTCGAACTCATCGTCCGTTTTCTCCTCGAGAAACCGTCATCCCGCGGCCGGGAGACGAGACATCGCGTCGCCGCGGATGGCACGCGCGGGCGGATCATACTCTCTTGCCTTCCGATTTCGAAGCCACATCGCGAACGCCGCAGTCTGCAGGAGAATCTCCCCGGAGACCTCGTCTCCCGCGTCGTGCCGTGCTACGTGCAGCCGGAGCTTTCGCGGGTCCACGTACGGAGCGATCTCTTCCATCCCATCGTCCAGCGCTCGCCGGAGGCCGCCGCGCTGCGTTCGGTTGACCGAAGCGAGGAACCCCGGCCCCAGGCGGACCCACCGGCCGCGCCGCCAGCGGACCTCGTCGGGGAGCAGCCCCTCCGTGGCTTCGCGCACGATTCGCTTCGTCCATCCGTCACGAACTTTCCGGTCCCAGGGGAGCGCCAGACAAAGCTCGACGACGCGACGGTCCAGGAATGGGTGTCTCGGCTCTATTCCCTGGGAGCGCGCGACGCGGTCGTATCGCTCGAGCGCGGCGCCGATCGACGGATGCGTCAACTCCAGCGCGTGGCGCTCCCGGGGCGACCACCCGCGCCTCGCCCCCCGCAGCGACCAGAGCGTCGACAGTCGGTCGGCGATCCCCGTCCGCGCCGCGAAATCCTCGCGTATGACCGATTCGCGCAAGGCCTCACGGACCGACCTCGGGCGCCTGATGTGTCGCCACACCCTGCGCGCGGCGAGCGGGGAGAAGGCCCGGGCGGCGTTGGCCGCGATGAGACGCACGGACGAGGACCACGGCGCATAGGTTCCGTCGTAGAAGCTCGCGAGCGCGCGCGCCTCTCGGACCGCAGCCCCCCAACGGCGCTGCGCGATCAGCCCCGCAAGGAAGTCCGGCTCGTGCGAGGCGACGACGTCGCCGTCGAGACCGTCGAGGACGGCCTCGAGCCCGCGGTGCCGCGCCGCGGCATAGATCATCATCGGAAGGATCATGGTGGCGTCGAACGGCTCGTCGAGACCTCCGAGGAACCGGTCGATCTCGTCGCGCATCGCTTCGACGTCCGCGGGGCGCACCAGGACCGGGTCGAGGCCGGGGAGGCCCAAGACCGACCGGACGTGACGCGTCTCCTCGCATCCGGCGTCGTCGGTGATCGCCGAGAGCGTGACGAGCGGGGCTTCGCCGCGCTCGATCGCGAGCGCGCGGGCGAACCCGACGATCGCGGACGAGTCGAGCCCACCCGAGAGCATCGCGGACGCCCGGCCTGCGAGCCGGCAGCGGACCGATTCGCGGAAGACCTCCCGGAAGGCCTCGACGTAGTCGCGATCCCCGGCCAGCCGGAGCTCGCGCGACGGATCCGGGCTCCAGAACCTCGCCACCGACAGCCGGCCTGCCGAGAACGAAAGCAGGTGTCCCGGGGGGAGTCGCCTCACCCCGATGTAGAAGGTGCGTGCGCCATCGGCGCATTCGAGGGCTGGGATCAGAGCGTCGGCGATGCGGGTCTCGTCCAGCGCGAGCGGATGGCCGTCCCGCGCACCGACAGCGAGAGCACTCGAGCCGAACGCGATCGTCCCCCCCGAGACGCGGTAGTAGAGCGGCCGGACCCCCATCGGGTCGCGGGCAGCTATCGTCCGCCCGGCACGCCGGTCCGTCAGGACGAACGCAAAATCGCCGGAGAGATGCTCGACGCAGCGATCTCCCCATCGCGCGTAAGCTTCGGCGACGATCTCGAGATCGCCGCCGGCGCCATGCATCGCGTCCACGCGGCCTAGGGCGCTCCGGACCTCGGCTCGGTTGTCGATGCGGACGTCGCCGTCGGCGGCGAGTGCGGTCACGAGACCCGCTCGGAGAGCGCTCCCAGGTCGCCCGCGAACGGGGCGTAAAGGCCGGCGCGTCCGCCGTCGGACCCGAGAGGCTCTCCCTCGTGCTCGACCCATGCGTGCGCGGCGAGACGGTCGCCGGAGCGGATCACGCCGATCCGGAGCGCGGCATCGATCCCTTCCCGGCGGAGCATCCCCCAGAGCAGGAGCGCGCGCGGGAGGCACTCCGCCCGGACCGGCGAGCGCGCCGCGGCGATCCCGACCAGCCGCGAGAGCGTCCGGGCCCGCTCGGCGGCCGCGGGCGTGGCGAGCGGCGGTCGCGTGCCCGTGCGACGCGCGGACAGCCGCGCGACCGCGGCGCGGGCCCGGCGGAACCCGGCCAGACGGATCGCGAGGGCGATGGCGGGTGAGACGGCCGCGCACAGGGCGAGGGTCCGGAGGTCTGCGCGAGGAAGCGCGCGGAGCTTTGCCAGGTCAGTCACGCCGGATCCGCAGCAGACCTCGGGAGATCAACTCTCCGACGAGATCGTCGACGTCGCGCACGATCTGGTCGGCCGGGGCGTCGAACTCCTGCTGGAGGCGGGCGACGGCATCGCCGATCCTCTCGCTCGTCGTCAGGAGCGCCCAGAACCGCGTTCCGACCGCGTCGAGCCCGAAATACGATTCGGTGTCCAGGTCGAGCAACACGACCTCGTTGCCGACGTCCTTGCAGACGACGTTCGGAGACGCGATCACCCGGTCGTCGAGACTCGCCGGCACGACGTTCCCCCCCCTTCCCGCTCGCCTCAGACGCCGCCGCGCCGGACGAGCGCCCGGAGATGGCCGAGGCGACTTCCGGGTCTCCCATAGCGCGCGTCGATCCACCACCGCTCCGGCCAGAGCGTGCGGCCGACGAGGCGGGCCCCGTCGCGACCGCGGTCGACGAGCGCGAGCATGAAAGGATACCGGAGAGGCACCGGCGTGAGATCGCGCGAGGCGATCACGGATGAGGGGCCCACGGCTCCCCGCAGGATCGCGCGCCTCGTGAGCGACGGCCGGAGCGAACGGATCGCGGGTGCGCCGCACGGCAGCCCCATCAAGCGGTCGGCGGTTTCGAGCACGAGCCAGGTGGCGGTGGCGATCCGCCACGCGCGCGCCCGGTGGCAGACCGCGCCCCAATCGACGCGGCGCCTCCGGGCGAGCACCGCGATGTCCATGATCCCCTTGAGCGGCGTCTGGGCGAACTGGTTGACGGCGACGTGGAAGGCCGTCTGGAGAATCGCGTCCTCGGTCGAGAGCCGGCGCGCGTGGCGATCCGCGCCCGCGGGCACGGCGCGATCCCGGACCGCATCGAGATCGGGCGCGGCCGTCCGCCGGATCCACCACCCCTGAAACGCCGAGTAGTGGAGCTCGATCATGCCGAACCCCCCGCCCCGACGCCGGAACGGAATCTCGCCCCCGGATTGCCTCTGCAGCGCGGGAGGCCGGCGCGGGTCGGCGGGGGCCTCCTCGAATCCTTCGTCCGCGAGTGCTTTGGCCGCGCGCGGGAGGTCGCGCTCGCCGATCCACAGGTCGATATCCCTCATCGGACGCAGCGAGGTGTCGGCGTAGAGGTCGGGTGCGACCGCCGCCCCCTTGAGCAGCACCATGTCGATCCGATCGGCGGCGAGCCTCCGCTCGATCCGGGTCAGCGTTTCGAGATGCGTGAGGTTCTCCGCGGCCGCGCGGAACGCCGACGGCGCCAGGAGATTCGCCATCGCGCGATCGTGGCGGAACGCCGCGTGTCCGACGGGCCCGAGGCCGTGCCGTTCGAGTCGCGCGGCGAGGCGCGCCTGCCCACTCGCCGTGTCGGGCGGGGGCGCGTACCGCTCCGGTGCCGCGATCCCCGCCGCGACGTCCGCCAAGTGCGGCAGGAGGGCGTGCAGATCGTCCACGCGGCGAGGCTACCATAGGGGCGTCGGCACGAATCGCGACGGGGGAGCATCGACTTGGCGTCCGAGAAGCTCATCGTGGGATCGGACGGCAAGAAGCGCTGCTTCTGGTGCGGCGAGCACGCCGACTACGTCGCCTACCACGATCGAGAATGGGGATTCCCGGTGGATGACGACCACCGGCTCTTCGAGAAGATCTGCCTCGAAGGGTTCCAATCCGGACTTTCGTGGCTGACGATCCTGCGCAAGCGCGAGGCGTTTCGCCGGGCGTTCTCCAGGTTCGACTTCGAGCGCGTGGCCCGCTTCCGCGCGCGGGACGTCGAGCGGCTCCTGGCAAACGCCGCGATCGTCCGGCATCGCGGGAAGATCGAATCGGCGATCGGAAACGCGCGCCGGGCCTTGGAACTCGCGAAGGAGCACGGCTCGCTTTCCGCGTACATCTGGCGCTTCGAGCCCGCGCGGCGCGGGCGGGGCGCCCCGGGTCGTGTCCCCCTTCCCGAGGCCGTCGCCCTCTCGAAGGACCTGAAGAAGCGGGGGTTCACTTTCGTCGGACCGACGACGGTGTACTCGTTCATGCAGGCGATGGGGCTCGTCAACGACCATATCGAAGGATGCGCGATCCGGTCCCGCGCCGAGCGCGCGCGACGAGCGTTTCGTCGCCCCGCGGGTGTGGTTCAATAGCGCGAGGAGGTAAGCCATGAAGCGGTGGATCGCGATCGTCTTCGTCCTGCTGGCCTGCGCCGCCCTTCCCGCGGCGGCCCAGGAGACCCCCCCGGCAACACCCCCGCCCCCGCCTCCGGCCCCTCCCCCGGCGGCGGCTCCACCGGAAGCTCCGAAGCAGCCCTGGACGAAGAAGCTGTTCTTCGGCGGCGGGCTCGGCGTCACGTTCGGCAACGTCGAATCGGTCTACATCGCGCCGATGATCGGGTACCGCGTGGTCCCTCGGTTCGGCATCGGACTGCAGCCGTTCTACCGGTACGCCAACTACGACCTCTACGGCTCCTCGACGAAGACGCACGATTACGGCACCGACGTGTTCGCGCGAGTTCATCTCTTTCGCGGGCTGTTCGCGGAAGGGCGGTACGAGTGGATGAGCTACGAGTACGTCTCCGCACCCAACGTGACGGCGCGCACGAGCGATTCCTACTGGATGCTCGGCGCCGGGTACTCGATCGGCGCCGGACCGGCGAGCGTCTACTTCTCCGCCCTGTACAATTTCTCATACGACAGCAACGACCCGTTCCGGCCGTACGACAGCCCGTGGGTCGTCCAGGTCGGCGCGTCGGTCGGTTTCTGAACCGGAGGATTCCATGCGCATCAAGTCGTTGACGGTTCCATCTCTGGCGCTGGCGGTGCTCGTCGCCGCCGCGTCCCCCGCCCACGCCGAGGGGAAGGGGATCCACTGCGAGATGCATTTCTCGCTCAAGGGGTGGTCGGCGTTCTACAAGACGGCGAAGGGAGAGGGCACGATCAGCTGCGACAACGGACAGAAGCTCGCGGTCACGATCGAGACCAAGGGCGGCGGACTCACCTTCGGCAAGTCCGAGATCAAGGACGGGACGGGGAAGTTCTCGGAAGTCGCGAAGATCGACGACCTGCTCGGCTCCTACGCGCATGCCGAGGCGCATGCCGGCGCGGTGAAGTCCTCGGCGGCGCAGGCCCTGACCAAGGGGGAGGTTTCGCTGGCGCTCGCCGGAACGGGCGAGGGCTGGGATCTCGGCGTCGATTTCGGGAAGTTCACGATCAAGAAGCGCTGATCCTCCGGCGCCGGCCCGCGAGCTGCCGGCGCTCCTCGAGGGTGATCGGCCTGTGCCGCCCGATCGCGAGCCCCGCGAGCGTGACCGGTCCGATCGCCACGCGGACGAGCTTGAGCACCTTCGCGTCGAGCGCCTCGACCATGCGGCGGACCTGGCGATTGCGCCCTTCCGTCAGCGTGATCTCGAACACGGTCCGGCCTCCGGTTTCACGTAGCCGCTCGACCCGGGCGGGGCGCGTCGGCCCGTCGGAAAGCGGGATTCCTCGCCGCAGCCGGCCGAGCTGCGCGTCGGTCAGGCGCATCGACGCCTTCACGAGGTAGGTCTTCGCGACCTCGTGGTCGGGGTTCGTCAGTCGCTCGGCGAAGGCCGCATCGTTGGTCATGACGAGGAGGCCGCTGGTATCGAGATCGAGCCGCCCGGCCGGAAACAGGTAGCCCTGACCCGCCGG
>DATKHQ010000180.1:0-1533 GCA_035510175.1 Candidatus Sulfotelmatobacter sp.
TGATGCGGGGGGAGGCAGCCGGCGACGAGCGGCGCATGCTCGAGGCGCTCGCTCTGGTGAGCGCGGACGACGTGAAGCGCGTCGCGAGCAGGTATCTCGATCCCGCGCGACTGTCCCGCGTGGTGGTCCATTGAGCCGCGCCGTCGTCGCCGCGGCTGCCGTGGCGCCGTCCCGGATCGACCTCGCGGGCGGCACGCTCGACATCTGGCCGATCTCGGAGATGGTCTCCGGCGCGGTCACCGTGAATCTCGCGATCCACCTCGACGCGGCGGCCCGTGTCGCCCCGCGCTCCGACGAACGTGTCGAGATCGTCTCGGCCGACCGGGGGCGCAGGATGCGCGTTCCGCTTCCGATTCCCGCCCGCGTGTTCCGCGGCCCGCTCTCCTGGCTCGCGCGGCTCATCGAGGGCTTCGCGCCGGGGCGTGCGCTCACGCTCGCGGTGCACGCCGAGGCTCCCGCGGGGGCCGGCCTCGGCGGCTCCTCGGCTCTCGGGATCGCGGTCGGCGCGGCGCTCGCGCGCGCGACCGGCGAGGCTCTGTCCCGCGAGGCGCTCGTCAGGCGCGTGCAGAACCTCGAGACGCGACAGATCCGCGTGCCGACGGGCTCGCAGGACTACCGGGCCGCGGTCTGGGGCGGACTTTCGGCGTTCGCTTACGGCCCCGACGGCATCGTCCGGGAGGGGCTTCCTCACGGCGTAGCACTCGCCTCGCGCCTCGTCCTCGCCTACACGGGGGAGCCGCGCCAGTCGGGGTTCAGCAACTGGGACATGTTCCGGCGCTATGTCGAGGGTGAGTCGAGGACCGTGCGCCGGATGGAGCGGATCGCGCAGATCGCCGGGGCCATGCGGGACGCGGTCCGGCACGGCGACCTCGACGAGGCCGGACGCCTGCTCGGTGAGGAGGGGCGGCTCCGTTACGCTCTCGCTCCGTCGGTCGCGACGGTCTCCCTGCTCGCCGCGGGACGGGCGGCTCGACGCGCGGGGGCGCTCGGCGTGAAAGTCTGCGGCGCGGGCGGGGGAGGCTGCCTGGCGGCGTTCGCGCGCGACGGTCGGACCGATGACGTGGCGCGCGCGATCGCCGCGACCGGGGCGCGCGTCCTGCCGGTTCGCTACGCTCCCACGGGGGTTGCCGTCAGCGGACGGCGACCGGGACGGTGACGTCGACCTTCGCGGGGGCGCAGTAGCCGGACGCCGCGACGCAGTAGAAGTAGCTGAGTTTCCCGCGCAGGTCGTGCGTTCCGCGCGCCGCCCCGGAATCGAGATGGACCTTCACGACGAGCGGATCGACCTCGCCCTTGTAGTAGTTCGCGTCGAGATGATCCGCGGGCGGGGGTGCCGTGTTCCCGATCGACGCCTCCGCTGCCGCGGCCACTCCGGGCTCGGCGGGGAGCTGCAGCTTGATCTTCGGATACTTGTTGAGCTTGATCCCTTCCTTCGGCGCGAGCCTGACCGTCACCGCCACGTCCGACCCGGCAGCCGCGGGCTTTGGATCGACGGCAATGGACACCGTCACGGGGGGCGCGTCGGCCGACGAC
>DATKHQ010000181.1:0-6604 GCA_035510175.1 Candidatus Sulfotelmatobacter sp.
GCGGCGCTGTCGAGGGCGGTGACCCTGGGCGGGAAGAAGCTCGTCGGACCGGTGCCGCTTCCGAACAATTCGGTGTTCGGATGGTTCGCCGATCCGGAAGGAAACACGATCGGCGTGTACGCGGAGACAAAGTAGAGGCCGGCCCGGTGGTCCCTCCCGACTCGCGGTAGCATGACGCGGACCCGGACGAGCCGTCGGAATGACACCAACCGTCAACATGCTCTCCTCCTGGATCCGCCTCACCTGGGGCGGCTGGGTGCTCGGCGTCCCCGTGATCGCCGCTCTGGCGCTCGCCGGTGAGGTCGTCGGAATCGGTGGCTCGCAAGTCCTCGTCGGCGCGGGGATGGGGCTCGCCGTCGGCGCCATGCAGGGGATCGCGGTGCGGCGGATCGGGGTGCGCGCGGCGCCGTGGATCGTGGCCTGCATCGTCGGCCTCGCGGCTCCGTTTCTCGCGGCCGATCTCCAGCGGCTCGGCGGGATCGAGCATCGCTACTCGCTGCCGTTGGCCGTGGCTCTAGGAGGCCTCGTCGCCGGAGCGGCGCAGTCGGTGCTCCTTCGTCCGCGGTTCCACAGCGTCGTGCCCTGGGTGGTGGGCAGCTTCCTCGGCTGGTCGCTCGCCGGGGTCGCGGCGGGATCGGCGGACTCGCTGATGCGGGCGCACGCAATTCGCGGAATCTGGGGGGCGCTCGGCTACCTGGGCTTGGTCGCCCTGGGCGGGCTCGTGCTCGGCGTGGTCACCGGGATGACGCTCGCTTGGATGCTCAAGCGCGAGGCGGTAGGCTAGCGGCGGAGGTGCCCATGCCCGCCATCACCCTCGAAACCGCTCCGATCGCGAAGACCGGCATGATGATCCGGCGCCCCGCTGCGGAGGTCTTCGAGGCGTTCGTCGATCCCGCCGTCACGACCAAGTTCTGGTTCACGAAGAGCAGCGGGCGGCTCGAGGCGGGACGGAGCGTCATCTGGACGTGGGAGATGTACGGCGCCTCGACCGAGGTCACGGTGAAGGCCCTCGAGCCCGGTAGACGCATCGTCGTCGAGTGGCAGGGGTACCGGGGCTCGACGATCGTCGAGTGGAAGCTCGCGGCGCTCACCGAGGGAACGACGTTCGTCAGTGTCACCGAGTCGGGGTTCGGCGGGAACGGGGACGAGATCGTCGCCGCGGTGATCAACTCGGGACAGGGGTTCACCTGGACGCTCGCCGGTGCGAAGGCGCTCCTGGAGCACGGCGTGCGGTTGAACCTCGTCGCCGACCGCTTCCCCAAGGGGCCGACGATCCCCTACCCCGATGAGTAGAGCGGTCAGCGCGTAACGCCCGGCGTCAGGAGCCGGGTCAGCCAGAGCCGTAGCGCCACCACCGAGGCGAGGAGCACCGCCCCGTTCCCCTGGTGGAGCGTCGTCACCGTGACCTTGACGGTCTCGGAGACGTGGCCGCTCTCCCACGCCCCGCGCACGACCCACGCCGCGAACCCGAGGACGAACTGGAGGACGACGACCCAGATCACGGTGATCCCCGCCCGCCGCAGGACCGGCGAGCTCGAGAAATGACCCCACGTTCGCATCCCGGCCGACATCGTCACGTGTGCCACCACGAGCGCCGCCGCGATGTGGAGCATCAGGCCCATCGCGAGGTGCCGCTGAATCGCGCCGAAGACGATCTGGAGGATCACCGCGACCACCGCGATCGTCGCGCCGCGCCGCGCGCGCGCCGCCCGCTCGGTCGCGATCGGCGACAGGTCCGAGATCCAGGTCGGAGAGGTCACGACCACGATCGCGACGAGCAGCGACAGGAAGATCTGCGCCGTCACCCCGTGGACGACCGCGAGGTAGATGTTCGGCTCGGTGTCCATGCCGAGCGTCGGCTTGCCGGTCACGCGAAGCCCGCCCAGAATCCCCTGGATCACGACGAGGAGGGCCGCCGCGGTCCCCATCAGGCGGACGGGCTTGCGGCGATCGACCGCGATCAGCAGGCCCGCGAGCGTCATCGTCGTCAGTCCCACGAGCGCCCCCAGGAGCCGATGGGCGTGCTCGTAGTAGATCCCGCCCGTCATCCGGGAGAACGGGTACAGGAACATGTTGTACCCGTACGAGTTGGGCCAGTCGGTCACCGCGAGCCCGGCCTTGTTCGAGGTGACGAGACCCCCCGCGATCACGAGCAGGAACGTCGCCGCGACGGCCACGCAGGCGAAGGAGTTCGTCCACGCGCGCCCCGGCGGCCGGGGCCCGCGGCGCGCGCCCTCGGCGGCACCCACCGCGGCGAGCAGCGCCGACAGGGCGATCGACCCCGGGACCCAGATCGCCGCCGACGGCAGGACCCCGTTCGTGCGATCGGCCGCGGACAGGAAGCTTCCCAGCACGAGCAAGTTGAGGAGGCCGGTGATCGCTCCGGCCATCAGACCTGCGCCCATCCCGCGCGACGTGCGCGATCCCGCGACGTAGCCTCCGGCGAGCAGGGCCACAAGGAAGAGGACGAGCACGAGGGGCGCCGGCGCCTGCACGATCGGAAGGCGCGAGACGTAAGCCACCGCCCACATCGCGACGGTCGTCCCGAATCCGATCGCGAGCACGTCGGCGGCGGCCGCGGGGCGGGCTGTGGTGGTGCTCATGCGGCCTCCGGAAACGAGGCCGAGCATTCTAGCGACCGGCCGGGCCTAGCGCGATGCCAGCTGCGGCGCGTTCGCGATCCGCGAGCGCACCCGCTCGATGAAGTCCGGATCGCTCCAGTCCTGGCTCCCCGAAAGCGACGCCGCGATCCGCCCGCCCTCGACGACCAGGTAGGTGCGCGGCACGCGGTACGACGGGTCTATCTTGTCGAAGACCCCGCCCTTGGGCGCGCGGAACGAGGTGAAGGACGACCCGATCGACTTCGCGAACTGGGTGATCCGCGGCCCCGCGCTCTCGTCCTCGACCGAGACGAGGACCAGGCGCGCGCCGGTCTGCTTCTCGAGCGCCGCCCGGGCCTTGAGCAGTCCCGGCAGCTCCTCGACGCACGGCTTGCACCACGTCGCCCAGAAGTGGACGATCGCCGGCTTGTCGAGCATAGAGGAGAGATCGAGGCGCTTGTTGTCGGTTCCCATCAAGGATGCGGCGAGCACGGGCGCCGCGGGCGCATCGGCGGGCTTCGCGTCGTTCGAAGCCGCCTTCGCCTTCGCCAGCTCGGTCGTCATCGCCTGGTCGAACCCCTCCTCGTGCGCGTAGTACCAGATCGCCGTGATCTTCCCCGAGGGCGACACGAAGTAGGTCGTCGGCGTCGAGATGCTCTCGTACAGTTCGCTGACCGCCCCGTCCGAGTCCTCCACGATCGTCCAGGAGATCCCCTGGTCTTTGACGTAGGCCTTGGTGATGTCGCGGTGCGACATCTTTCCCGGCTTGTCCTTCTTGAGCTGGGTCACTCCCACGATGTCCACCATGCCAGGATGCGCGTTCACCCACTTGACCATCTGCGGGATCTCGAGCTGGCAGTGCTTGCACGTCGCCGACCAGATCATCACCATCGCCGGCCGCCCCGACTCCCGCTTCGCGTTGAAGGTGTACAGCTCCTCGGAGCCGAGCTTCTTCAAGGAGAAGGACGGCGCCGTCTTGCCCATCAGCTCCGCCGAGGGGTAGGCCGGGTGCATCTGCTTGATCTGCGGGACCTCCTCGCCGGCCGCCACGCGGTGGAGCACGTCGGAGGCGAGCACGTTGCCGTTGGCGCTCACGAGGTACTGGTCGAGCGCCTTCATCTTCGCCACGACCAGAGCGCCCTTCGCCGAGAACAGCGCCACGTTCGGCACATCGGAGACCGACAGCGCCTCCGACACCACGAACTTGTCGTCGATCAGGAGCGGGAGGTCCTTCGGAAGGTCGAGCATCGAGAACTCCTCGACGATCTCCTCGTCCCGCTGATCGTCGCGCCGCCCCGCGACCGCGTACACTTCGAACTGCGGCGCGTCCTTGGCGAAGATCTTCGCGAACTCGACGAGCGTGTTCTCGGACGGCCGGTAGCCTGGCGCCCAGAAGATCAGCGCGATCGGCTTCCCCTTCCCCAGCCGCCCCTGGAGATCGAAAGCCGCCCCCTTCACCTCGCGCTTGTCGGCGGTGACCTTGCGGAGCGGGCCGGCGAGCTGATAGATCGCCGGGGGTGCCGGTGACGCCTGGGGCGCGCCGGACTGCGGTGCCGGGGCGGCCGGCGGCGCGGCCGCCGCGATCATCGGCGGCACGATCGCCGCGAGACGGACGCCGGACGCGGCCTCGCGCGGCAGGACGACACGGCTCGCCTCTCCCCTGGTGTTCCCTTGCGTCTCGCTTTCGGGGACGGCCGGAAGGAGCGGCCCCCCTTCCTTCTCGATCTTCGAGCGCGCCGCCGCCGCGTCGCGCCTCAGCTCGGCCCGGTACGCCTGCTGCGCCCCGATCGTCACGATCAGCAGCCCCACGAAGACCCCCATCGCCAACCGCAACGTCGCCGGCCGCATCCTCAGGTCGCGGAGCACCTCCGCCGCCAAGGCGCGCGGCGAGCGCATCGCGGCAAGGGCCGCCAGCACCGGTACCGCGATGTTCACCGCGTAGAGGCGCATGCACCACAGGCAGACGAAGCCGATCCGCGACGCCGAGACCCACAGCAGGAAGAGCGAGTAGGCGGTCGTGAGAAGGCCGATGCCGAAGGCGTACGCCAGGAACGCCGGGCGGCGGTGTCCCGCCCACAGCAGCGCCAGGAGGGTCGCGTAGGTCGGGACCGCGTACGCCGCGATCGGGACGTGGAACAGCTCCGACCAAGCGCTCGTGTTGACGACTTCACAGTTGACGGTTTCGGTCTGCGGGCAGTTCGCGAGCGTGACCGACGCGTCGCCGTAGGTCTGGCTCTCGTGGTGCCGCACGAGATAGACCGCGATCGCGAGGCCCGCGACCAGGGCGACGGTCAGAAGGATGCGCGACGTGAGTGCGATCCAGGGGGACTTGACCATCGAGCGCCTCCGGGGGGGTGCAAACCGGTCCATTACACCTTCCGGCAGGGCTTTCCGCAAATATCGGTGGCTGATACCTTCCCCGGGGCATGGACCGAGCCGGCCCGCGCCGTCTGTTCACCTTCCGGAGCGGCGGGTGGGTGTTGACCCTCGCCCTCGCCGTCACGATCGCCGGCACCGCCTGGAACCTCGCGCCGCTCTGGCGGCCGGGGAGGGAGCGGCCGCGCGGGGACGGCCGGACCGCCGCCAGCTACGGCTTCGACCTGACCCGAGCACTCGTTCCGGAGGAACGGATCGTGTCGTCGGGCATGACCGCGGACGCGCTCCCCGCCCTCGTGGAGCCGAAGGCGATTTCGGCCTCCGCGGCCACCGCCCCGGACCCTGCCGGGAGGAAGAAGTACCTGGTCTCGAATGACCTGGTCGTCGGCGTGGTGCTCGGCGGAGAGGCACGGGCGTATCCCCTGCGTCTGCTCGCCTGGCACGAGGTCGTCGACGACTCCCTGGGGGGAGTGCCGCTCGCGGTCACGCACAATCCGCTCTCGTACGGGACTGCGGTCTTCGATCGGAGGGTGGGAGGCGAGACGCTCGTATTCGGAGTGTCGGGACTCGTCTACCAGTCGAGCCTGCTGATGTACGACCGCCGCCCCGGCCACCGCGGCGAGAGCCTCTGGAGCCAGCTCCAGGCCCGCGCTATTACGGGCTCCGCGGCGGCATCGCGTGCTGTGCTGACGCTCGTCCCGTTCGCCCTTTGCCGGTTCGAGGACTGGATCGCCGCCCACCCCGGGACGAGCGTGATCGCACCCGTCGCCGGGGAGGCCGCCAAGTACGAGAGCGACCCGTACGCCTCGTACGTCAACTCCCCTGCGCTTCGCTTCCCGGTCGATCCCCTCCCGTCCCCTGGACCAATTCCGCTCAAGCAGCCGGTCTTCGCGAGCCGGGAGAACGGACGCTGGAGCGTGTTGCCGTTACCGGTGGACCCGTCGGGCTCGCGCTTCGAGGCGGTCGGCCCTAGAGGGGCGACACCGGTGCCAGGGATCGTTGCGTACTGGTTTGCGTGGAGCGCCACGCATCCCGACGGGTAGCAGCCGGAACCGTCTTCACGTACTCGGCGGCCCGGTCCGCTGCGGATTCCCCCGAGCGGATGCAATCGGGAAGCCCCACGGCCCCCGTCGCGCTCCCCCCGAGGAAGAGTCCCGGGTGCGCCTTGACCCGCTCGGCGACGCGAGACACCCAGGCGGCGTCACCGACCGAAAACTGCGGCATCGAGCGCGGGAACCGGTGGACGCGGGCGAGCGCCGGGGCACCGTCGATCGAGAGGACGCGGGAGAGCACCGCGTGCGCCGAGCGCGCCAAACCAGCATCGTCGGGATCGAGTGCCTCCGGCGCGCGCGCCCCGCCGAGGAACACGCGAAGGACGGTCATTCCGGACGGGGATCGTCCCGCGAACTTCTCGCTGACGAAGCTGCACGCCAGGATCGGCAGGCCCTCGGTGCGCGGCACGAAGAAGCCCAGCGTGTCGAGCGGTCCGCGGACCGCGTCGCGCGGGTAGGAGAGCGTGACCGTCGCGCAGGTGGCGTACGGAAGCGCCGCGAGGTCGGTCGCGAGCGTAGGATCGAGATCGCGGACGATTCCGGCCGAGGCGTACGCCGGGCCGGCGAGCACCACGG
>DATKHQ010000182.1:0-2807 GCA_035510175.1 Candidatus Sulfotelmatobacter sp.
GGCCGGTGATCCGCACGCCGTAGCCGAAGTTCGACGAGACTCGATTGGAGCCGGCGATCACGTTGTAGGACGCCCCTCCCGCGAGCACGATGCCGTCGCCCCCGTTCCCGTCGGCGAGGTCGCTCGCGGTCCGCCCGATCACGTTTCCGGACACCGTGTTCTGGGTGCCCTGGAAGATCAGCACGCCGTAAGCGCTGTTGCCCGAAATGAAGTTGTTGTCGATGACGTTCGCGACCGCTCCGGATCCCGAGAGGATCACGCCGCCCCCCCCGTTCGGAGACGCGTACCCTCCCGCGGCATCGAGGCCGACGTTGCAGAAGGCCACGGTGTTGAAGGCGGTCTCGATCACGATCCCCGCGCCGTCGAAGCCGTGGATCGCCATGTGCTGGATGCTGACGCTGCTGCCCGGCCACGCGACCGTCAGCCCGTCGGCGCCCCCGCCGGCAAAGCTCCCGTCCAGCTCGACGCCTCCCGACCCGTCGATGGTGACGGCCTCGGTGATCGCCGGGAGCGCGACGACGGGTGCGATCGCCGTCACACCGGAGAAACTGATGGTGTCGCTCCCCGGGGTGGCGTTCGCCTCCTCGATCGCCGCGCGCAGCGTGCAGGAGCCGGTCCCGTCGTCGCAAATGCCGTCGCCCGGGTTGACGTCGGGGCCGTCCGCGGCCGAGTTCACGATCAGGAACAGCGGGTCCGCCGCGGGGGCGTAGGACGCGGCCTCGGCTCCCGGCGACAGCGCGACCACGTCCGAGAGCCCGCTGCCGTTCAATCGGCCGGTCGCGGCGATCGAGCCGGTCTCCGTGGGGAGAGCGCCGAGCTCTTTCAGGTCACCGGCGAGAACTCGAACGACGCCGGCGTTCTGATCCACGACAAGGATCTGCTCATCGGGTCGAGCGGCGACGCGCCCGGTGAGAAGTCCGGAACCGCCCACCGCGGCCACGCCGGGCCGTCCGAGGATCCTGAGATTTCCATCCGCCGCGAGCATTGCGAGCTCCTGCCGGTGAATGGCGGGGAGACCGAACCGGCCGGCGGCGAGGGAGACGACCGGCGCCTCCTGGGCCAGGATCTCGACTCGCGCCGGCGGCGCCGTTCTCCGCTTCCCCCACGCGAGGAGGCGATCGCGGCCGTGGACGACGACCACCGCATCGCCGGCCGCCGCGGCGACGTCGGTCCACGGATCGTCGTCGAACATCCCGGTCACGACCGTTGTGGCTGGAGCCGGAAGCGGAAAGCTCTCGGGAGTCGCCGTGAGGACTCCGTGCAGCCCCTCGTACACGAGAAGCTCCGGTCCCGAAGGCCCCGCGATCGCGACGACCAGGTCGTCCAGGCCGTCCGCACGGTTCACGTCGCCGGCCGCGAGCGCGGTCAGCTCGCCCGGAAGGAAGATGTCACCGGCCGGCATCAGGCCGCCCGCGCCGTCGCCCGAGAGCAGACGAACAAACCGGGATCCGAGATGCCCCAGGGCGAGGTCGGCGCGGCCGTCGCCGTTGAAGTCGCCACCCACGAGGATGTCGGCCGGTTCGGAAAGGGAGAGACGGACCGGACCCGTCTTCCGGTTCACGACGAGGTGGGACCCGGCGCCCGTGCGGTAGGCGCCGATCACCTCGGGCTTCCCGTCGCCGTCGAGGTCGACGAGGGCCACCGCGGTCGGCCGCGTCCCGGGGCTTCGCACGGCACCGCCAAGCGGCCGCAACGACTTCAGCTTGAGGCTCGGTTCCGTGACGCCCCAGGCGCTCGAGACCGCCATCGCCATGACCAGGACCCACCCGGAGCTCCGCGCGCTGCTCATCGTCGCACCCCCGTTGCTTTGGCTCATGGCCAAGGTTTTACGGGCGTCGAGAAGCCGAGCCCATAGAGGGGATCACCCAAATTCCACACGTGCGACCACGCACATAGTGGTTCCGAGAATGTCTCGACTTCGAACCGCCCAGGCGCTCCGCAAACGAAAAATGCGCGCCCTTGCACGCTGGACCGCCTCCCTCACGACGGTGCCGGTTCGAGACTCGGAGATCTCGCATCGGCAACACCTCTGGACGCGGTGGAGCCGACCCCCAGCCCATCGGAGCAAGCCCTCCGGCTGCGGAGACCCGGGTGGATGAGCATCCCGGGCGAGACATTCTCGGAACCACTATGAGTAGGATGGCGCGGGGGGGTGACGTTGCTGGCACCGTTCGGCCTCGCTGTCGCGCTCGCCGCGGCCGCGCCCGCATTCGACCTGAGCTACCGGGTCTGGACCGCGGAGGACGGTCTGCCGCAGAGCTCCGTCTACGGGATCGACCAGACCGCGGACGGCTACCTCTGGATCGCGACCCTGGACGGTCTCGTGCGCTTCGACGGCGTGCGGATGAAAGTGTTCAACCGGTCCGAGGTCCCCGAGATGACCTCCAACCGCCTGCTGTGCGTTCGGGCGGCCCGCGACGGGAGCCTCTGGCTGGGGAGCGAAGACGGCGGTGCGATGCGGCGCGGGCCGGACGGCCGGTTCCGGTCGTTCGGGTTGGCGGACGGCCTGCCGAACCTCTTCGTCGCGAGCCTCATGGAAGACGCCCAGGGGAGGATGTGGGCGTCGACCCCGTCCGGGCTGGCCCGCTTCGAGAACGGGAAGTGGACGATGCCGCCCGAGGCGGCGCTTCGTCCCGGCGAGCAGCTCGAGGTGTTCGGGAGGACCGTCTGGCGCGACGGCGGGATACGGCTCCTCGAGCCGTCGGGCGCGCTCGTCGACTACCCGCGGCCGCCGCCTCAGGGAGGGTGGACCGTCGGCCTGTTCGGAGACTCACGCGGGCGGAGCTGGTTCCGGGCCGGCCGGCGCT
>DATKHQ010000183.1:0-14099 GCA_035510175.1 Candidatus Sulfotelmatobacter sp.
GATCGCGAGCAGCCCCCAGCGGGCGATCCATTCCTGCATTCCGAATCCTCAGCGGACCACCGCCAGCACGACCACGCCCAGAGCGACCCGGTACCAGGCGAACGGGCGCAGATCGTGCGTCGAGACGAACCGAAGGAGCCACCGGATGCAGATCCAGGCGACGAAGAACGATACCGCCGTCGCGAGCAGCAGCGGCGCGCCGTCGCCCGGGGCGAGCAGATCGCGCTTCTTGACGAGCTCGTAGACCGTCGCGGCCCCGAGGGTCGGGATCGCCAGGAAGAAGGAGAACTCGGTGGCGGCCCGGCGCGGGAGGCCGCAGACGAGGCCGCCCAGGATCGTCGCGGCCGAACGGGAGAAACCGGGCCAGAGCGAGAGGCATTGCGCCAGGCCGATCAGCAGCGCCCGCCGGGAGCCGATCGCCTCGACCGATTCGACCTCCGGGCGCCGCCCGGGGCGGTCGATGGCGAGGATCAGCGCCGCCCCGGCGATCGCCGCGGCGGCCACGGCCCGGGGACCGAACAGATGCTCCGAAATCCAGTGATGGAGGAGCAGGCCGCTCACGGCAGCGGGCAGGAACGCGATCGCCACGGCGGCCGCGAACCGGCGGGAGGCGGCCTCGCGCCGGATCGACGTCGCCAAGGCGACCAGGCGCGAGCGGTACTCGACCACGACCGCCAGCACCGCGCCGAGCTGGATGAAGATCTCGAAGACCTCGGCGCGCGGTCCTTCGAAGCCGAGAAAGTGCGACACCAGGATCAGGTGCCCGGTCGAGGAGATCGGAAGGAACTCGGTGACGCCCTCGACCACTCCGAGGACGAGCGCCAGCAGGGCCATCGAGACGATCATGGGCTCTCCTCCGGGGCCGTCGCCTGTCCGTCCCGGCCGATCATCAGGGCCGGAACGAGCGTGAGCGCGGTGAACAGACAGGTGATGGAGCCGATCAGGGCGACCACCCCCACGCTGCGCATCGCGGGGTAGCTGCCGAACGCGAGTGTTCCGAAGCCGGCGACGTTCGTCGCGGCGGCCATCACGACGCCCTTGGCGGTCTCGAGCACGCCCTCGTCGGCGCGCCCGCCGTTCCGCTCCAGGCGATGCACGAGGTGAATGGAGTAGTCGATGCCCACCCCCATGATCATGGTCGCGACGAAGGCGTTGGCGTAGTTGATGCTCATGCCGAGGAGCTTCATGCACCCGAGCATCATCACGACTCCGGCGATGAGCTGGCCCATCGCGATCGCCGTCAGGCGCGGCTCGCGGAAATCGAACCAGAGGAGCAGCCCGACGAGCGCGAGGCCCAAGCCCACCGCGACGCGGGAGTCGTGCAGGAAGATCAGCCGCAGCTCTCGTCCGACGACGTTCGTGCCCGTGACCACGATGCCCGGATCTCCGCCCTCGACCGCCTCGACGAGCCGGGGCGGGGGGTTACGCCGCCAGCGGGGGTCGGTGGTGAACAGGTAGGTCACGATCTGCACGCGGCCGGGCTCGCGGTGGACGTAGCGGTCGACCAGGCGCGAGAGCCCCTTGCCCTCGAGGTCGTCGAGCGTCACGGGGCGCGCCGGCGAGAGCAGCTTGTCCAGACGCCCCAGGTATTCCTCGAACGGCGCCTCGCGGAATCCGCTCGCGGCCAGCGCCGAGCGGAAGGTCGCGCGGACGCGGTCGACGTCGAAGGCCCCTCGCGCCCCGGCCCGGAGCGCGTCGATGACGGCGCGCTGCCGCTCGACAGGGGGAAGGTAGTCGAGGATCGAGTCCTCCGACGTGACGGTCCCGTCGGCCAGGAAGGGCTTGAGCCGCTCCTGAACCCGCTGGGTGCGGCGCACGGCCTCCTCGACCGTGGCCCCCTCCGAGATCGCCATCATGTACGACAGCGAGGCCCCGAACTTGTCGGCGATCTCGCTCTGCACCTTGAACGACGGAGCCTGATTGCTCCGGAGCGAGTTGATCCCCTCGTCGAAGTCGAGCCGGAGCGCCAGGGCGGCGGCGATCGCGGTCGTCGCGACGACCGCCGCGATCGTCAGCCGCGGCCGCTTCCCCGACAGAACGACGAGCCGCTCGACGCCGAACGATTGCAGGTGCAGGCTCTCAAGCACGTTCTTCTTGCGACGGCGCACTCCGTCGTTCCAGGCGATCATCGCGGGCAGCAGGAAGAGGATCGCGATGCCGCAGAGGACGATCCCGCTGCCGATCAGGAAACCGAGATCGCGCAACCCCTTGAAGCTGCTGACGCACATCGCGTAGAAGGTCCCGGCGGAGGTGATGGCTCCCGTGAAGACGCCGAGCCCTCCCTCGCCCACCATCCGCTCCGTGGCCAGCGCGAGGCCGGCGCCCCCGCGGCGCTCCTCCACGTACCGCGCGTACATGACGATGGTGAAGTCCGTGCCGAGCCCCATGAGCAGCGCGGGAAGCGACGCCGAGGCCGAGTTCAGGCTGCCAAGCACAACCGCGCCCACGGCGAACGTCATCGCCTGGCCCAGGAGCAGGGGCACGCTGGAATACAGGAGCGCGGCGACGCGCCGGTAGCAGATCCAGTAGAGCAGCGTGACGGCGACGAAGGAGAAGATCCCGTTGACCGCGACGGTCCGCCCGAGCTGTGACGCCTCCTCGGTGAGGTTCGCCGGATTCCCCCCGAATCGGACCTCGATGGCGCCGCCCGACGCGCCGTCCTGGTGCAGCTCCGCGCGCGCCGCGTCGGCGGCCGCCCGCGCGGCGGCGAGAAGCTTCTTCGAATAGGCCAGATCCTGGGACGGGTGCGCCGGCTTGACCAGCATGATCAGCGTCCGGTTGTCCTGGGAGAGATAGTACCCGTCCGAAAGGTCGACCTTGAGCGCGCCGCGGTGCGACAGCAGGCGCTCGACGAGCAGCGGCATCAATCCGAGCGGATCCTTGAGCACGAGCCCGCCCGCCATCGCCGCGGCCGGGGACGACAGCGCGATCCGGTTCTCCGCGATCTGGCGACGGATCGCGGGATCCGTGAGCTTCTCCGCCACCTCCGGCAGCCGCTCCGGCGGCAGGAACAACAGCGCGTTCTCCGAGAAGAGCTCCATGAACCGCGCGTCGAACTGGAAGCGGTACTCGACCGACTCGACCAGGCTCTCGTCGGCTCGCAGCTTCTCGGCGTAAAGGTCGGCGAAGTCCTCGAGATCGTCCGCGCCCTCGTCCTTGCCGGCCTCGAGAAGGATCATCAGGTAGTCGATCGAGCCGAACTCGTGGAGCGCCGAGCGGAAGACGTCGACCTTCTTGTTCCCCTGCGGAATGAGGTTCAGCACGTCCGATTCGAGACGGATGCGCGTGCCGAGCCACGTCGCCACCGCGAAAACGATCGTCGAGGCGACGAAGACCAGCTTCCAGCGCTCGCGGGAGAACCGCTCGATCGAGAGCAAGGCGCGTTGTTTGAGCCCGGGTCGCGCGTCGCCCGATGGCGGGTTCGTCATGCGGCCGGGATTATTCCGGCTCGCTCGAAGTGCGTCAACCTAAGTGATATCTTGCGGCGAATGCCGCCGCGCGGCGCGCCAGACGGGAACGAGTCCCGACGATCGCGCCGGTGCCATGAGGAGTGCATGGACGCCGTGAAGCTCTCCGCCGCCGACCTGATCAAGCTCGAGGACGAATACGGAGCCCACAACTATCACCCGCTCGACGTCGTGGTGCAGAAGGCGTCCGGATGCTGGGTGTGGGACGTGGAGGGGAAGAAGTACCTGGACTTCCTCGCGGCGTACTCCGCCGTCAACCAGGGGCACGCCCACCCGCGCATCCGCAAGGCCCTGATCGAGCAGTCGGAAAAGGTGACCCTGACCTCGCGCGCGTTCCGCAGCGACCAGCTCGGCCTCCTCTACAAGGAGATGTCGGACCTCTCGGGCTACCGGAAGATGCTCCCCATGAATTCCGGAGCCGAGGCGGTCGAGACGGCGATCAAGCTGTCTCGCAAGTGGGGGTACACGGTCAAGGGAATCCCGAAGGACAAGGCGGAGATCCTCGTGTTCACGGGGAACTTCCACGGGCGGACGACCACGATCATCTCGTTCTCCGAGGAAGAGCAGTATCGGGACGGCTTCGGTCCGCTCACCCCCGGCTTCACGATGCTCCCGTACGGAGATCTCGCCGCGATCGAGCGCGCCATCAATCCGAACGTCGCCGCGGTGCTGGTGGAGCCGATCCAGGGCGAGAGTGGGATCCACCTGCCGCCGCACGGGTACCTGAAGGGGATCGAGGCGCTCTGCCGGAAACACAAGGTGCTGTTCGTATGCGACGAGATCCAGTCCGGTCTCGGACGGACGGGGAAACTCTTCTGCTTCCAGCACGAGGGCGTGCGTCCCGACATGGTCATCGTCGGGAAGGCGCTGTCCGGCGGGTTCTACCCCGTCTCCGCGATCCTTGCGGACGACGATCTGATGCTCGTGTTCAAGCCTGGAGACCACGGCTCGACGTTCGGAGGGAACCCGCTCGCCGCCGCCGTCGCCCGCGAGGCCCTGAAGGTCCTCGTGGACGAGCGCCTCGTCGAGAACTCGGCGGCCCTCGGGGAGTACTTCCTCGAGCGCCTGAAGACGATCCGGTCTCGATGGATCAAGGAGATCCGGGGCAAGGGGCTCTGGATCGGTGTGGAGCTCGTTCCGGCCGCGGGAGGCGCCCGACGTTTCTGCGAGGCGCTCCGCGACAAGGGCATGCTGTGCAAGGAAACCCACGTGCATACGATCCGCTTCGCGCCGCCGCTCAACGTGACGCGCGAGGAGCTCGACTGGGCGCTCGAGCGGATCGTGGCGGTATTCGCGGCTCTCGATTGAAGCAGGGAAACTCTGCTTATTCCTTCAGCTCCTCAACTCCTCTTTTTCTTGCGCGGCTCCCCGGATACCGCCGCGCTGCGAAAAAGAGGAGTTGAGGAGCTGAAGGAATAAGCAGAGTTTCCCCACCTCCCCGCGAGCAGCGAGAACAGTACACCGAACCCGGCGAGGGCCGCGCACGGTCCGATCACGGCGTCGAATCCCTTGCCGAAGCTGATCAGCGCGTGAAGGCCGTCCATCGCCCACGCGGTCGGGAAGACGTGTGAAACCGTCCTGAGCCACTCCGGCATGACCTCGGCGGGCCACCAGCATCCCCCGAGGGCGGCCATCACCGTGCTGACGAGCGAGCCGATGATCGACGCCTGCTCGGGGTTGGCGAGCACCACGCCGAGGTAGGTGGCGATGCCGGCGACCGCGAACGCGTAGGCGAGCAGGAGGGCCCCTAGTCCGGCCGGAGACGACCCGAAGTCGAGCCGGAACAGGAACCGGCCGGCGACGATGAGGATCGCGATCTGGACGAGGGCCACGAGGACCCTTCCGAGGATCTTTCCCAGGAAGATCGAGGTTCGCCCGACGGGCAGCGTCATCTGGCGCTGGAGCATCCCGCCGCGCTTCTCGATCGTGAGGAACACGGCCCCGTAGATCGTGGTCATCATGAGGACCGTGAACGTCATGATCCCGGGGACGCTCTGCGCGACGCCGCGCGCCACCGCGACCCCGTGGCCGGCGGTCGAGGTCTCGAGCGACACCAGCCGCGGCCGCGCCCGGAGCGCCTCGTAGGCGGCGAGATCCGGCACGCCTCCGGACTCCTCGAGCTCCGCCGCCCGGGCGATCGTGCGGGCGATCGCGCGCACCACGAGAACGTCCGCGGCCCGCGAGTAGTCCGCCGCGGCGCCCTCGGCGGTCTCCACCTTCAGACGCTGCTGCTTACCGGCGAGTGCCTGCGTCGTGAATCCCGGCGGAATCACGAGCCACCGCGCCGTTCCGTCCTGGGGTCCCCCGGCGGCGGAATCGCCTTCGGCGACGTCGAGCGCCACGCTCGGGCCGGACATCTCCACGATCAGGGCGCGCGCCAGCCAGCCGCGGTCGCGATCGAGCACCGTCAGCGAGATCTTCCCCGGCCCGCCCCCGCCGGAGATCGTGCCGAACAGCCAAGTGAGGAAGACCGGCAGGAGGAGCAACCAGAACAGAGCCGCGCGATCGCGGACGGTCAGCCGCACGTCGTTCGCCGCGAGCCTCAGCAGCGGGCTCATGCGGACGCACCGGTTCGCGCCGCGCGCCGCAGAGCGGCCATCCCGACGGCGAGGAAGGCCACTCCCATCGCGGCGAGGATCGCGGCGGGGCGCGCGACGCCGGCGACCGAAGCACCGCTCTCGAGCAGCGCGCGGTAACCCTGAACCCCCCAGTAGAGCGGGGTGACGGGCGCGACGTGCCGGACCGCCGCGGGAAGACCCTCGATCCGGATGAATCCCCCGCCGAGGAACCCCATGGCGACGAACAGCATGTTTCCCAGCGTCGAGGCCTCCCGCTCGGTCCGCGCGAGGCCGTAGACCATCGACGTGGTCCCGGTGACCGCGACAACCAGGGCGCTCGAGAGGAGCGCGAATCCCGGCACGCTGACGGACGCGCGCACGAACGCGACGACCACGAGCGCGAGCACGATGAGCGCCCCCGCCGCCACGATCGCCGTGTACGCGGCCTTCGCGGCGATCACGGCCTCCGCGCGGACGGGACCAGCGAGCTGGCGCCGCAGCGTGCCGAGCGTGCGCTCGGTCATCACGTCGCGCATGCCTTGATCCGCCACCATGAAGAGCCCGTACACCGCCACACCGGGGAACACCGCGAGGAAGATCGCGGACAGCGACGATCCCGACGGCTTCGCCGAGGCGCGCCCGCCGGAAGGCGATCCACCGGCGGACGTCGCGAACAGGTCGGACTCCAGGGTGATGGCCGGTGGCAGGACCAGCTTCGACGCCCCCTCGATCGCCCGCTTGAACGCGAGCGAGACCGCGGCGACGTCGGCGTCCGCGGGGGCGGCGGCTCGATCGTCCAGCAGCGGCCGGAGCGTCTGCATCGGCCGGTCGAGCAGGCGCCGCCCCCCGTCGAGGATGTCGGCCAGCGCCCCGACCGTCTGCTCCGCGATCTCCGGGAGAATGCCTTCGGAGGGATTGCGCACCAGACGCAGGGCCACCGGCCGGGCTTCCAGCACGTCGCGGCCGAATCCCCTCGGGATCGTCAGCAGCGCGTCCGCCTTGCCGTTTTCCATCAGCTCGCGCCCTTCGGCCTCGCTCACCGTCCGACCCGCGAACACGGACGCCGCCTGCCGCGATCCGAACGCGGAGGCGAGTCCGCTCGCGAGAAGGCTGCCGTCCTCGTCGACGACGAGCATCCGCACCTTCGGGACGCCCCCGTCCTTTCCGAAGGCGAGCGCGATCATGCCGGCGAACACGACGGGGAACGCCAGCGCGCCGATCAGGCCGAGAGGGGACCGGAGCTTGCGCCTCAGGTCCTTCGCGACGAGGAGAAGGAGCAGCCGCATCAGTCGCGCAGCTCGCGTCCCGTCAGGTTCAAGAAGAGCGTGTTCAGGCTCGGGGGCTGGATCGAGATGCCCTCGAGAGGAAGGCCTTCTGCGAGCACGCGGCCGAGCAGGTCCACGGCGGAGCCGCCGCTCTCGACGGACAGGACGACGCGACCGTTTTCCGAGGCGGCGGACTGGACGCCCGGCAGCGCGGCAAGCCGCGCGCGGACGGCCTCGGCGTCGAACGCCCCGCGGACGGTGACGGTCTCGCGCCCCCCGACCCGCCGGATCAGCTCGTCGAGCGTTCCCTCCGCGAGGATCCTCCCGTGGTCCATGATCCCGATCCGGTCGCACAACTGCTCCACCTCCTCGAGATAGTGCGTCGTGTAGATGACCGTCGTCCCCGAGCGCGCGACCTGCCGCACGGCCTCCAGGATGTTCAGCCGCGCCTGCGGGTCGATCCCGACGGTGGGCTCGTCCATGAGGACCGCCCTCGGGGAGTGGACCAGGCCGAGCGCCAGATTGAGACGCCGCTTCATGCCGCCGGAGTAGTGCTTGACGGGATCCCCCGCCCGGTCGGTCAGGCCGACCTGCTCCAGGGCGCGGTCGACCGCTCCCCGGAGCCGCTTCCCCTCCAGCCGGTACAGCCCGGCCCAGAACGACAGGTTCTCGCGCGCCGTGAGGTTGTCGTAGAGCGCGGGCTCCTGGGGGACCACGCCGAGCTGGGCCTTGATCTCGAGCGGATGGACCGCCAGGTCGGCTCCGTCGAACAGGATGGTCCCCTCGTCGGGGGCCAACAGGCCCGACAACATCGACATCGTGGTCGTCTTCCCGGCGCCGTTCGGGCCCAGAAGCCCATACAGCTCTCCCTTGCGGACCTCGAACGAGACGCCGTCGACGGCCCGGAGCGGCCCGTAGCTCTTGACGAGGCCTCGGACCTGGAACACGCGAAACCCCCGCGGAAAGCCGATCGGGCGCGCATTGTAGACTGCCCCGGCGTCCGGCCCGGTTGTCGAAGCGCAACCAGCGGCGTAGATTAGTCATCCGCCTGAGTGCATCGCTCGCGATCCGGCGAGCGCCCCCGGGAAGGCACCCCATGGAACGCAAGTACGGCCACAAGGGCTATCAGGAATCGTCCCGCGAGGAGCGCGACCGGAAGCGTACCCCGCCGCCCCAGCCGCTCACCCCGGAAGAGCGCGCCCAGCAGCGCTCGCTCCGTCACGCGGTCGCCCGCGAGGCGCACGAGGTGCTGCGGTGCCCCAACTGCGGCCGCAATGTCGTGGCGTCCGGCCTCGTGACCGTCGAGAGCCGCTGCCCCCACTGCGCCGCCTCGCTACACGCCTGCCGCGCATGCCGCCACTTCGACACGAGCGCGCGCTGGGAGTGCCGGGCCGAGGTCGCATCCCCGATCACGGAGAAGTCGAAGGCCAACACCTGCCCGCTCTTCGACGCGCGCCTCGTGCTCGACGCGACGGGCAAGCGCACCGGCAGCTCCGGGGCGGGGAGCGATCCGAAGTCCCAGTTCGAGAACCTGTTCAAGCGCTGAAGTCGCAGGCGCCCGAGCCCGGCCCATCCGCCGCCGCATCCGCCTCGCCGCGCTCCTCTCCGTGGCGCTCGTGGCGCCCGCGCGCCTCGCCGCCGCGGGCCCCGACGGCCCGGACACGCTCGTGTCGAAGCCGTACCTCATCCGGGCCGCGCCCTCGTTTCCCGGCGGCCTGTTTCACTGGGTCGACGCGCTCGCGGACACGAGCGCGGGGAAGACCAACGCGGCGCATCGCGAGCAGTTCCTCGATACGTTCGGCCGCCCGACGCCGGCCGACCGGGACAAGATCTCGGAGTTCGTCAACGCCCGCAGCGAGTTCCTCAAGCGGCAGCAAGCCGAGGCCGCGAGGGACGGCTCCCAGGTCCGGGTGTCGGCCCTGCTCGGCATCTTCTGCGCGGCTGGCTCCGTCGAGGAGGCGATGGCCACAATCCGGCCGCGAATGCCGGAGACGGCGTGGGCGCAGCTCGCCGACGCGCTCGCCTGGTTCCGGCCCAAGTACGAGATCATCTGGAACGGCGGCGCCGTCCCGAGCGCCTTTCTCTCCCGCGCCCGCACCGACCCGCACCGCGGCCGGCTCGAAGACGTCCTGGCGAGCATGGTGCGCTTCTACGGCGTCGACGCCGCGGAGGCCAAGCCGCCGTTCGTGGCGCTGGTCCCGGTTCCTCCGGGGCACGGCACCCACGCGGAGGCGATCGGCGACGTCCTCCTCCTGGAGATCCGGCCGAACGACGGGTTGGCGGACGAGGCGAGCGTGATCGCGCACGAGAGCGCGCACTGGCTGTGGGGGCTTCTGCAGGACGAGCGCCGTAAGGGCCTCGAGACGTTCGCGGCGCGGCTCGACGAGCGCGGGCGGGAGACCTACGCGCTGTTCCACGAGGCGATACCGACGGCGCTCGGCCAGGGGGTGACCGACCGTGTGTTCCGGCCGGGCTCGTGGTCTCTCGATGACCCCTGGTATCACACGTTCGACGTGGACGTCTGCGCGAAGTCGATCTATCCGGTCGTACGCTACACGCTCGAATCGGGCGGCGCGCTCGACGAGGCGTTCCTGCGGCGCGCCATCGACGCAGCGGAGCGCGGCCCGGCCGCTCCGCGCGGGCTCAATCCCCGATCACCTTGACCAGCACGCGCTTCTCGCGGCGGCCGTCGAACTCGCCGTAGAAGATCTGTTCCCACGGGCCGAAGTCGAGCTTTCCCTTCGTCACCGCGACGACGACCTCCCTCCCCATGACCTGGCGCTTGTGATGCGCGTCGCCGTTGTCCTCGCCGGTCCGGTTGTGCCGGTACCTGCCGGGGTCGTGCGGGGCGAGACGCTCGAGCCACTCCTTGTAGTCCTGGTGGAGGCCCGGCTCGTCGTCGTTGATGAAGACGCTGGCGGTGATGTGCATCGCGTTGACCAGGCAGAGGCCCTCTTCGATGCCGGCCTCCGCCACGATGCGCTCCACCGCCGGCGTGATGTTCTCGAACCCCATCCGCTCCGGAAGGTTCAGTCGCAAGTACCGGGTGATAGATTTCATAGCGCCGCTCCGACGTTTTTGGCCGCTCCCCGGCGGGCTTGTTCGGCGCCGGGAAGCGAAACTATATTTCCCGACTGGGAGATCCCGCTCCGGTGCGAGGATCCTTCCGGACAGAGGGCCGCATGCGGAAACGTCGGTTGGGGGAACGTGGCGAAGGCCGGCTCGGGTTGCTCGTGGCGCTGGCGCTCCTGGGCATGGGCATCTTCCTCGGGGTCAAGATCCTCCCCGTCCGGATCAACGCTTACGAGTTCAAGGACTTCATCTCCGAGGAGTGTCGGTTCGGCGCGTCGAAGAACACCGACGCGATGATCTACAAACGAATCTACGAGAAGGCACGCGAGCTCGAGATCCCTCTCGACAAGAAGAACCTGCTCCTGGAGCGGACGACCTCCAATCTGATCATCCATGCCCGCTACGAGCAGCCGATCGACCTCAAGTTCACCAAGTACGTCTTCAAGTTCAACGAGACGGTGCAGTATCAGGCCTTCTAGTGTCCCGTAATTGGGGATCCTAGATCCGGATCAATTCCCCCTCGTCCACGACGACCCTCCCGGACGCGATCACCGTCCGCACTCGCCTCACGCCGAGGCGATAGACCAGGTGGTAGCGGTTCGGGACCGCATGGACGACCAGGTCCGCGCGCTTGCCCACCTCGATCGAGCCCGTCTCCCCCGCCCGCCCGAGCGCGTGCGCGGCATTGAGGGTCGCGGCCGCGATCGCCTCGTCGATCGTCAATCGAAGCGAGAGACAGGCGTGCTCCAGAACGGTCCCCATCGCCTCGGTCGGGCAGGTTCCCGGGTTGAAATCGGTCGCCACCGCGACCGCGACCCCCGCGTCGACGAGCCGTCGCGCGGGCGGACGTTTCTCCTGCATCAGGAAAAACGTCGCCGCCGGGAGGAGCACGGCGACCGTCCCCGCGCGGGCCAGGGCCTCGATTCCCTCGTCCGAGACGTGCTCGAGGTGATCAGCCGACGCGGCGCCGAGCGCCGCGGCGAGCGCGGCGGCCGAATCGTCGGCGAGCTGGTCGGCGTGCAGGCGCACGCCCAGACCCTCTGCCGCGGCCGCTTCTAGAACGAGACGCGCCTCGGCGAGCGAGAACGCGTGGGCGTCCACGAAGACGTCGGCGTAGGAAGCAAGGCCGGCGCGGGCCACCTCGGGGAGCATCCCGCGCGCGACCTCCTCGACGTAGCGCGCGCGGTCCCCCCGGCGCTCGAGGGGCACGGTGTGCGCCCCGAGGAAGGTCGCGACGACCTCGACGGGGTGCCCGCGCGCCCCGTCGCGGAGCGCCGTCAGCTGCTTCAGCTCGGCCTCGCGCTCGAGCCCGTACCCGCTCTTCGCCTCGACCAGCGTGGTGCCGAGCGAGAGCATCGCGTCGAGGCGCGCGCGCACGAGCGAGGCGAGGTCCACGCGCGAGGCCGCGCGCGTGGCGGAGACGGTGGACAGGATGCCGCCTCCGCGCGCGGCGATCTCCGCGTAGCTCTTCCCGGCCAGGCGCTCGTTGAACTCCGACTCGCGCCATCCCGCGAACGGGAGGTGCGTATGCGCGTCGACGAAGCCCGGGATGACCGTGCCGCCCCGCGCATCCAGGGTCCGCCCCCCGGGGCGCACGGCGACCGCCCGGCGGAACTCGCGCTCCGAGCCGACGAACACGATGCGATCGCCCGCGCACGCCACCGCCGCGTCGTCCACGACGCGCACGCGCCCGAGGTCGGCCCCGAGGCGCGGGTGACGTCCTTCCGGTGTGGCGAGCTGCGAGATGCCGACGACGGCGAGGTCGGCTTCGATCATCCGACGTCGGTCGTGGAGCGGCGGCGCATGAACCGGAGGCTTTCCTGGTCGGCCTTCTCCTGCTTGCGGAGATCGAGAAGGGCCAAGTGCTCTTCGAGCATGGCGCGCAGCCTTCCTTCGAACGAGTCCCGCTCGAGACCGAGACGTCCGATCTCGTTCTCGACCGCCTGGAGCTGGTCCTGGGCCTGCGCGAGGATCCGCTCCGCCTTCACGCGCGCCTCGCGCACGAGAAGGTCGGCTTCGGCCTTCGAGCGCTCCCGCATGTCCTCGGACATGCGCTGCGCGGTGAGCAGCGTCTCCTGGAGGGTCCGCTCGCGCTCCTTGAAATCCTCGAGGCGGGACTTCAGCGTGGCGTTCTCTTCCGAGAGCGTCCCGTTCTCGAGATTGAGCCGCTCGGCCTCCTCCGAGACCGCCTTCAGGAACAGCCGGACCTCGTCCACGTCGAACCCACGCATTTTCCGCGTGAAGTCCTGGCTGTCGATGTCCCGCGCGGTCAGTCGGGTGCTCATCCGGAATTCCTCCGAAGCACGGCAAAACATAGCCCCGGACCCCCGGCGTTGCAAGAAATCCGTTGGATTCGGTACGTTCCGGCGGGCCGACCCCTCAGGCGCGCTCGCCGAAGATCGCCCGCCCGACGCGAACGAGGGTCGCGCCCTCCTCGATGGCCACCTCGAAATCGTCGGTCATCCCCATCGACAGCTCCGGCAGCGGCCGGCCGAGGCGCTCCGCGGCCCGGTCGCGCAGCGCGCGCAGGCGCACGAACCACGGACGCGATTCCTCGGGATCGGCCACCGGAGGAGGAACGGTCATCAGTCCGCGGAGCGCCAGGTGCGGGCAGGCCGCGACCGCCTCGAGGAGTGGCATCACGGCGGGCTCATCCACGCCGCTCTTCGTGCTCTCCCCCGAGAGGTTCGCCTGGACGAGAACCGGCTGCACGAGGCCCCGCGTCGCGGCACGGCGATCGAGCTCTGCGGCCAGCTCAGCGTCATCCACCGAATGGATCAGCTCGAACGCTCCCACCGCCTGCTTGGCCTTGTTGCTCTGGAGGTGGCCTACCAGGTGCCATCGCGCCGCGGCAGGGACCTCCGGGATCTTCGCGAGCGCCTCCTGAACGCGATTCTCGCCGAACACGGCGAGGCCGGCGCCCATCGCCTCGCGAACGGACGCTGCCGCGACCGTCTTCGATACGGCGACGAGCGTGACGGATGCCGGATCGCGCCGGGCCCGCGCGCAGGCCGCGGCGATCCGGTAGCGGACCTCGTGCGCGCGGCGCGCAAGCGGGGTCATCGGCTCGGGGTCTCGAAGACCTCGTGCAATCGCACCGGATCCGCTCCCGGGGAGGCCGCCGCGAGATCGAGCGCCCGGTTGAGGAGCTTGTCGGCGTCCTTGTTGCGCGCCCGGGGAACGTGAGCGATGCGGAACGCGGCGAACGCCGCCGCCCGGCGCCGGGCCTCCGCGTGCAGGGGGACGAGGTCGGGGTGGCGCACCCTGTACTCCCCGAGGATCTGCCTCACGACGAGCTCCGAGTCGGCGAGCAGGGTGACGTCGTCCGCCCCCCTCTCGGCAGCCAGGGCGAGCGCCTCGAGCAGGCCGCTGTACTCGGCGACGTTGTTGGTCGCACGGCCGATCGTCCCCGCGAACCCTTCGACGGGACGGTCCGCGTCATCGAGCAGGACCACGCCCCAGGCCGCCGGTCCCGGATTGCCACGGGATCCGCCGTCGAACCCCGCGCGAAACCGACCCGTCATTCAGAGGTTGATGCTGGCGCCGGAGGCGTCGCCCGCGGCGGCTTCGGTCGGGGCCTCGCTCCTGAGCGCGGCCTCGAAGTAGAGGTAGCGCTTGCAGTTGCTGCACGCGTGGATCCGGGTCGCCTGCTTGATCTCCTGGTAGACCTGCGGACGGACGCGGACGTGGCACGCGCTGCACATCTCGCGATCCGCCTTGACGAGGAAGACCCCGCG
>DATKHQ010000184.1:0-16442 GCA_035510175.1 Candidatus Sulfotelmatobacter sp.
GCCGAGGAAGCATATCCTGGGGGACCCCCGGCTCGTCGCCGGAGGTCCCCCGCACCGCCTGCGGTCTAGTGTTTCTTATCGACGAACACGCTTCCGTTCCCCGACGTCAGCCCGCCGGCGGTCACGGAATACGTGTAGGTCGAGTTGACCGTCGGCGGCTTGTAGCCGTTGAGCGTGGTCGGATCGTACTTGACCGAGAGGATGTAATTGCCGGCCGGCACCCCCGTGATCGTGACGTTTCCGTTCGTGCCGACCTGGATCTTACCGACCGTCAGCCTGGTGCAGCTCAGGTTGTAGAGGATGACCTGCGACTGCTGGACCCCGATCGCGTGGCTCCAGCTCCCCTCGCTCTCGGTCACCGCGATCGTTCCCGTCGCCGCGAGATGGATTCCGTCGTAGAGGAAAAAGACGCCGGGCGCGACCGAGTTGATCGCGTTGTTCAGAAGGGTGTAGAGGACCGGCCCTTCGGTAACCGACGTTCCGCCCGTGAACTGCTGGCACGTCGTCCCCGTGATCGCCATCTGCGGGATGTCGCGGAACCCGCAGACGTCCCCGGTGTCCGCCGGGCAGATGGGGCTATTTCCCGTGCACACCTCGGCGGGATTGCAATCCTGGTTCGTCGACGGCCGGCAGACGGTTCCGGCCGGCTGGTAGTTCGGATTGCAGGTCCCTGAACCGTTGCAGGTGTCGGGGTTGTCGCACACTCCGCTCGACGGATCGCCGCACGCCGTCCCTGCGGCCTTGAATCCGTTGTCGTGGCAGGCGCCTGCCAGACAGGTGTCCTGGTTCGTGCACTGGGTGCCGGCGTCCCCGCAGTTGGTGCCGTCGGGCTTGTGGTTCGGGGTGCACGTTCCGGAGCCGTCGCAGGTGTCCGGGTCGTCACACTGGCCCGACGACGAAGACCCGCACGCGGTGCCGACGGCCTTGAATCCGTTGTCGTGGCAGGCGCCGGCGAGGCACGTGTCCTGGTTGGTGCATTGCGTTCCGGCATCGCCGCAGTTGGTGCCGTCGGCGGCGTGGTTCGCCTGGCAGGATCCGGCACCGTCGCAGGTGTCGGGACCGTCGCACTGGCCCGACGACGGATCACCGCAGGCGATGCCGGCGGCCTTGAATCCGTTGTCGTGGCAGGCGCCAGCGAGGCAGGTGTCCTGGTTGGTGCACTGCGTACCGGCGTCCCCGCAGTTGGTGCCGTCGGCGGCGTGGTTCGCGAGGCAAGTCCCCGAACCGTCGCACGTGTCGGGGCTGTCGCACTGGCCGGAGTTCTGGTCGCCGCATGCGGTGCCGACGGCCTTGAATCCGTTGTCGTGGCAGGCGCCTGCGAGGCAGGTGTCCTGGTTCACGCACGCCGACCCCGCATCGCCGCAGTTCGTTCCGTCCGCCGCGTTGTTCGCCTGGCAGGATCCGGAGCCGTCGCAGGTGTCGGGATTGTCGCATGCGCTCGACGAAGGATCGCCACAGGCCGTCCCCGCCGCCTTGAATCCGTTGTCGTGGCAGGCGCCAGCGAGGCAGGTGTCCTGGTTCACGCACGCGGACCCCGCGTCACCGCAGTTGGTTCCGTCCGGGGCGTTGTTCGCCTGGCAGCTTCCGGCGCCGTTGCAGGTATCCGCCGCGTCGCACGGACCGCTCGAGGAGTTGCCGCAGGCGGTTCCCGACGCCTTGAACCCGGCGTCGACACAGACGCCGCCCTGGCAGTAGTCCTGGTTGACGCAGTCGCTTCCCGCGTCGCCGCAGATCCCGACCACGTTGTTGCTCTGACAGGTGCCGGCTCCGTCGCAGGTGTCCGGAGCGTCGCACTGGGCATCCGTCGGGGTCGGGTTCCCGCAGGAGGTCCCAGAGGGCTTGGGCGTCGTCACGTCGCAGTTGCCGGCAGCACCGCCGGGATCGCAGGACGCGGTGGTGCAGCCGGTGTCGAACGCCGCGCAGTTGATGTTCGCGCACGGATCGGGGGGGACCGGGACGTCGGTGCTCCACAGGAAGCAATCGCACTTCGAGCTGGTTCCCGCGGTATCGTTGATACCCAGGCAAAGTCCGTTGTCCCCGGGCTGCTTCCAGGTCGTGCAGATGGGAACCAGGAGGTGGTTGTTCGCGTCGGCCGCGCCGCAGCTGACCGTCACCGTCTCGTGCTCGACGACGTCGGTGCCGCCCTCGATGTCGCCGCACGTGTCTCCGGATGTGGAGCTGTCGTCGAGGTCGGCGAACGGCGGGAATTGCCCGACGATCTGCTCGCACACCCCCGTCTTCGCATTCCCGCCGTCTTCGGCGACGAACAGGCCGATGTCGTACCGGTCGGCGTTCGCGTGCCATGTGATGACGAGATCGAGCGTGATCGTGTCTACGCGGCTATCGCAGGTGTCGCCCCCCACCGGCGTCACGATGAGGCTCGTCTGCACGTCGTTCGCCGTGCACGAGATGTTTCCCGGCAGGTTTCCCGTGTCGGCGAAGCAGGTCTGTGCGGTGGCGGGACGGGCCATCAGCAACGGCGCTGTTCGCCTGGCAGCGACCTGCGCCGTCGCAGGTATCGGCCGCGCAGCCAGCACGAGGAGCAGGAGCGCTCCAAGACGGCCCGCTCCGGCGCGGCGCCGGCGGCGGCAGGTGCCCTCGAGGGATTCCGTCAACGACGTTCCGATCATGATCGACTCCCGTGACGTCTCGCGGAGCGCGTCCGCGCGTCCCACGCCCGCCGCGCCGTGCGCTCCAACGGACACCCGTCGAGCGCGGGCCAGGCGACATCGATGCGGTGCATGTCGGGGAACAGGTACAGGGGAACGACGTGGCGGGCTGGGGTGCAAGGCATTCTCCCGCCAGCATCCGGGCGGGGTGTCGACGACGCGGGCGCCGACTACGCCGATAGGGTCGAATTCTTCGGCGTGTCAGAAGGCCGGATGCGCGCCCATCGCGGCGGCCTCGAACTCGGCCATCTCGACCTGCGCCTCTTCGGGCTCGCTCACGCGCATGTGCAAGCGGCGGAGCTGGAGCGGACGCTGCCTCCGGCGGGGGCGTGAGTGTGCGGCCGCGCCGAGCCGGTAGAGGAGCCACTCCGCGCGGAACGCCGAGGTCCATTGGTTCCAGGGGCGAGAGATCCCGAGGCTCGCGAAGGCGAGCTGCTCCGCTTCCGCGGGGCGGCCGGCGTCCAGCTCGACCCGCGCCAGCTCCACGATCCACCGCGCCTCGAGGCCGGGCTGGTTGGCGCGCTGCGCGCTCGAGATCGCGCGCCTCAGCCAGGATCGCGCGGCGCCGTGCCGATGCAGGACGGCGGCGCACAGCGCGAGCTGTCCCTCCGCGAGGCTCGCGGCCCCGAGCTCTCCGCCCGTCCGCGCGATCTTCCGGGAGGCGGCGAACGCGCCCCAGGCCTCCGCGTGGCGATCGCGGGCCTTCTGCGCCAGCCCTTTCTCCATCAACGCGGCGACGGTCACGTCGGGGCCGATCGATTGGGACAGAGCGACCGCGCGGTCGGCGGCATCCTCGGCGATCTGCCCGTACCCCCGCTCGCGCTCGATCCGCGACAGCGCGCAGTACGCCCGCGCCTGGATCTCCGGGCGGGTTGTGGCACGGCAGATCGCATCGCGCGCGGCCTGGGCCGCCGGGAGGAGCGTCCGCGCCCGGCGGAGGGATTCCGCCTGTCGGATCCGCAGCTCGGCGCCCATGATCTCGCGCGCGCCGCACGGCACAGAGGCGTCCTCGCTCAGGGCGGCCACCGCGTCGTCGTAAACCTCCGCCGCGAGCGCGGCGTGGCCGTCCGCCGCCAGGCGGTCGGCCATCTCCCTCAGCTCGACGTGCCCGCGCGCGCCGAACCGGTGGAGGGCCGCGCGGCGTCCCGCTTCGTGGCGCTCGACGACCGCGAGCACCTCGCGCGGGTCGAACCGCAGCACGCGGGACAGCACGACGAGCGCGCCGACGCCGGGGAGCTGCTCGCCGCGCTCGATCGCGCCGATCGCCTGGCGCGAGAGCCCCGCGAGATCTCCCTCGCATAGCTCGGCGAGCCGCTGCTGCGTCAAGTGCGCCGCCTCGCGCATCTCCTTGAGGTAGCTTCCGACCGCGCGCTTGCACTCCGTGATGGCCTGGGCCGTCTCCGAGGACGAGCCCGGCCCTGCGACGAGCTTCAATCGCAACGAGTCGCGGCGGCGTTGGCGCGTCATCACGGTGTTGCGTTCAACGTTCCGTGGAAACACACCGGCGACAATCGGCAATTTCGTTAGTCGGCCCGTTTTTGCAGGGCCTACTTAGGGTTGCGGGAAGTTCTCGTCGGTTTCCGGGCGTCATGGGAAAGCGCCGACAAACGGATATCCGTAGGAGGCGCGGAGGTTACGCCTATCGATGTGGAGCCGGCACCCAGACTTGAACTGGGGACCTGCTGATTACGAATCAGCCGCTCTACCAACTGAGCTATGCCGGCACTGGGGACGGAAGAGCCTGAAAGAAGTACCAGGGATTGCCCGCGCAGGCAATAGCCGCGGGCAGGGCGGCGGCCGATCCGGCACGCTACGATCGCGCCGATGCTCGACCGGCTGTTCGATCCGCTCCTGCGGGCGATGCTGCGGCCGCCGGTCAGGCCCGCGCGGGCGCTCCCGGAGGAACTGGCGCGAGCCGCCGAGGACGTCACGATCGCCGGCGCCAGGATGCCGCTCAAGGCGTGGCTCGTGCGCCCGGCCGTGGCACCGGCGGCATGCGCGGTGTTCATCCACGGGTGGAGCAGCGACGGGGGACGGATGGCACCCCTGGCAGCTGACGTCGTGGCGGCGGGGATCGCGGTCCTTCTCGTCGACCTGCCGGGGCACGGCCGCACGGGACCGACCGCGACCTACGACGTCCAGGCGATGGTCGATGACATCCGGCGCGCGGGGGATTGGGTGCTGGGGAGAGAAGACCTTCGCGGCGTTGCTCTCGGCCTGGTCGGATACTCCTTCGGTGGGCTCGGCGCGTACGCGTCCGCGGCCCTGGACCCTCGCTGGCGGGTCCTCGTCGTCCTGGCGGCGCCTGCCGGGCCGATGGAAGCGACCCGGCTCTACCTCGACGGCAAGCGGCTTCCGGGCTGGATTCTGGTCAAGATGCTCAGGCGGTCGACGATCCGGATGCTGGGGGTCGATCCGGACGATTATTCGGCCGAGAGGACGCTCCCTTCGCTGCGCGTGCCGGCGCTGATCGTCCATGGCGAGCTCGATCAGGTCGTGCCCGTGGCACACGGCCGCCGGCTCGCGGAGTTGCTGCCGGCGGGGCGGGGGAGTCTCATGGTTGTGCCGGGCGCAGGGCATTCGGACCTGATCGGGGATGCCGGCGTGGGCACGAGGGTCGCCACGTTTCTCGCGGAGGCGCTCGGAAGGAGGCCGTCATGAAGACTCGCCCGCTCGGACGGACGGGCATCGTCGTTTCGGAGATCGGGTTCGGCGCCTGGGGTCTCGGCGCCACGATGTGGAAAGGCGTTTCGGAGGAGGAAGGAAGCGGCGCGCTCGCGGCGGCGCTCGAGGCCGGCGTCACGTTCATCGACACCGCGCTCGCCTACGGAGACGGACACAGCGAGCGGATCATCGCCAAGGTGCTGGCGGGACGGCACGACCGCCACAGAGTTCATGTCGCGACGAAGATCCCTCCCATGAACATGGTCTGGCCCGCCTCCCGCGCGGTTCCGATCTCGCGGGTGTTCCCGGCCGACTACGTGCGCCAGTGCACGGAGAGGTCGCTGCGGCACCTCGGTCGCGAGCGGCTCGACGTGCAGCAGTTCCACGTCTGGCACGACGTGTGGCTCCAGCAGGAGGCGTGGCACGAGACACGGCGCGAGATGGACCGCCTGAAGCAAGAAGGCAAGGTCGCGCACTGGGGGATCTCGGTCAACGACCACGCGCCTGAGACGGCGCTGCTGGCGCTCGACGATCTGATCTTCGAGACGGCTCAGGTGATCTACAACATCTTCGATCGGTCCCCGGAGACGCAGCTCTTTCCGCTGGCGCGCGAGAGGGACCTCGGGATCATCGTCCGCGTGCCGTTCGATGAAGGCGCCCTGACCGGGGCGATCCGGCCCGATTCGGTCTTCCCCGACGGAGACTGGCGGCACCGGTACTTCCGCGGCAACCGGAAGGCGGAGGCCGCGAGGCGGGCCGACGCCCTCAAGACTCTGCTCGGCAAGGAGGCCCAGACGCTTCCGGAGCTGGCCCTCCGCTTCATCCTCTCCTCGGTCGACGTGACCTGCGTGATTCCCGGGATGAGACGGGCGGCAAACGTGTTCGCGAACGTCGCCGTTTCCGATGGCCGCAGGCTGACCCCGGAGTTTCTCGCGGCTCTGCACGACCACGCTTGGAAGAAGAACTGGTACGGAGACTAGGCCGGGGGGACGGTCTGGACCACTGTCCCCGTATTCCAACCTTTCGCTTTACTTTTGTTCTCGCGGCAGGTAGAACGTCACCGATCAATCCCGGGCCGGTGGGCCCAGGCACGAACAAGGAGGAGAAGGGAATGCGCATCGGAAGAACGGCAGGGGTGGTCGCGGCGGTCGCCGCGGTGGGGATCGCGGTAGGGGCGGCGGTCTCGACGGCCGTCTGGGCTGCCGACGCCAAGAAGGCGGCGGCGCCGGCCGCGGCCAAGCAACCGTCGATGGACGAAATGATGGCGGCGATGCAAAAGGTCGCGGCCCCCGGCAGGGAGCACGAGATCCTCAAGAACTACGAGGGGAAGTGGACGGCGAAGGTCTCGATGACGATGGATCCCGCGCAGCCGCCGCAGGTTTCGGACGGCACGACCGAGGGGATGGTCATGATGGGCGGGCGGTACGTCCACGTGCTGCACCACAGCACGATGATGGGGCAGCCGTTCGAAGGAATGATGCTGCTCGGGTACGACAACCAAGCGAAGAAGTACACGGCGGTCTGGGTCGACACGATGGGTACGGCGATCGTTCCGTACGAGGGGCAGTACGACACCGCGAAGAAGGCGCTCGTCTTGAAATCGACCTTCACCGACCCGATGTCGGGGAAGGCGATGCACACGCGTGGCGTCCAAACGTTCGTCGACGCGAACACGATGACGTACGACGAGTACATGCCCGGACCCGATGGCAAGGAAGTGCACATGCTCCACATCGACTACAAGCGGGCGTAATCCCATGAGACCGGGGCCGGAGCCTCCGAAGGGACGCGGGTCGCCCGTGAACCCGGCGGGGCGCTTCGAGCCCCGGTCGTTCGAGCCCGTCTGGGACGACCTCGAGTCGGCGCGTGACGAGGGGCTCGCGGGCGGCGTCGGCCCCGCCACCGAGTTGTTCGTCGACACCGCCCGGACGATCCTGACGACGAACGACTCCCCCGACGTTCCCTTCGACGTGTCCATCAATCCCTACCGTGGATGCGAGCACGGCTGCGCCTACTGCTTCGCCCGGCCGTCGCACGCCTATCTGAATCTCTCCCCCGGCCTCGACTTCGAGACCAAGATCTTCTTCAAGCCGGATGCCCCCAGGCTTCTCGAGCGCGAGCTGGCGAAGCCCGGGTACGTCTGCAAGCCGATCGCCCTGGGGACGAACACCGATCCCTATCAGCCCGCGGAGCGGCGGTTGCGTCTGACGCGACGGATCCTCGAGATCCTGTCGTCCCGCGAGCATCCGTTCGGGATCGTCACGAAGTCGGCGCTGGTCTTGCGGGACATCGACCTGATCGGACCGGCGGCGGCGCGCACTCAGGCGAACGTCATGGTCTCGATCACCACGCTCGATCCGGCTTTGGCGGGGTGCCTCGAGCCCCGGGCCGCGTCACCGGGGCGGAGGCTCGAGACGCTGCGTGCGCTCTCGGCCGCGGGGATCCCCTGCGGCGTGCTCGCCTCGCCGATGATTCCCGGCCTGAACGACCACGAGCTGGAGCGGATACTCGAGGCCTCGCGCGAGGCCGGGGCCACGATCGCCGGGTTCATCCTGGTCCGGTTGCCGCACGAGGTGAAGGAGGTCTTCACGGCCTGGCTGACGACGAATGTCCCCAATCGCAAGGAGAAGGTGCTCTCCGCGATCCGCTCGACGCGAGGCGGTGCTCTCTACGACCCGCGCTTCGGCGCCCGGATGCGGGGCGAGGGCCCCTACGCCGAGATCCTCGCCCGGCGCTTCGCGGTGGCGACGAAGCGGCTCGGGTTCGCGCGCGAGAGATTCGCGCTCGACACGTCGCGCTTCCGGCCGGTCGCGGCCGACTCCTCGCCCCGCGGCTTGTTCCGCTGAACGAACGTCACGATCCTATCGGCGAGCCCGGCGAAGTCGCCGCCGAAATGGTGGCCTCCAGGAAGCTCCACCCGCTCGTACCCCGGGCGCGGAGCCTCGGGGCACCCGGACGCTCCCGTCGATTTCGGGTCGAGGCAGAGCACCGGGATCGACCCGAGCGAGGTGACCGCCTTGGCCACGTCGTGGGCTGTCTTCGCCTCGCTCGTCCGGATCCAGTCGAGCGGGCTGACCTCGAACGCTGCGAACGGTCCGGGTGCGAGCAGCACGAGCCCCGAGAGATTCTTGAGCTCGGGGGATGCGCCCGGCTCGGCGACGACGACCGGAACGGTCTCCGCGCCGAACGAGTACCCCCCCGCGTAGATCGGGATGTCGTGGGGGAGCGCTGACACCAGGCGCGTGAGGTCGGTCGCGAACCGCGCCGGGTCCTTCGCGAGCCAGAAGTAGCGCAGCGTGTTCCACCCGACGACCGCGATCCGCTTGTCCGCCAGGCTGTGGGCGACCTCGGAGTCGATGTCCGCCCACCCGCCGTCCCCCGAGACGAAGACCAGCACCGCCGTCGCGCCCGCCGGCCAGAGGATCTCGAGCGGGAGGTCGAGCCCCTCCAGGCGCGCCGAGACGTCCTCGGGGGACTTGTGCTCCTCGTCGACGCGCACGGTGTGCGGCTGTGGCTCGAGCACGCTTTCCGGCTCGAGCATCTCGAGGACGGAATTATCGTACGCCGTTCCCCACCGGGCCGGCACCGAGAAGCCGTGCCCGACCTTCTCGAGCGGGACGACCTTCGCGTGCGGGACCTTCGCCACGTAGTCCAGGGTCCCCTGCGGAGCGCAAACCTGGTCGATGAGCCCCTGGAGGGCGATCCACTTGTCGCCGCCCCCCTCGCGCTCGGTCATCCCCCCGTACGCCGGCAACCAGCTCTGGTGCTTCTTGTCGTTCCACCCGGCGTTCCACGAGGGCGTCTCGCACAGCGGCTTGCGGACCTCGAGGTCGGGACAGAACCCCAGGCTCACCGCGCCCTTGAAGGTCGTCGGCGGCGCCTGCGCGAGCGCGCCGTAAACGACGGTGGCCCCGGAGGAGTAGCCGACCAGGATCGGACGCACGTAGCGCGGCAGGCCGAGCATCTTCTCGAGCGCTTGAGCCGCGACCTCGAGCTCTCCCGCCGGGTACCAGCACGACGCCGAGGACGCCTCGACCCGCTTCTGCCACGCCGGCATCGACAGTCCCGCCACGACCGCGCGGTCCGCGATCCGTCGCGCCATGTCGACGACCCCCAGATTCCACCCTCCGTCACCGGAGATGAAGAGCACGACGCCGCGCGCCTTCGCCATGTCGGTCGGCCGGTAGACGGTCACCTCGCCGAACCCCGGCACCTTCTTCGTTTCCTCCGTGACGCCCGGCGGGGGGGGCGTCGGCTTCGCCTTGGGCTTCGTGGAGGTCGTCTTCGCCGCCGTCTGGCTCGCGTGCGGCTTCGTCGTCGTGTGGGTCGTCGTGGTCGCGCCTGCGGCTTGAAGGGAAAGGGCGAGTATCAGCAACGCGGTGGGGGGTGCGGACCTCCGGGTCAAGCGGCGGCTCCTTTCGGGGCAAGGATGGGGCGCCATCCTCCCGAGATCAACTGCGTCGCCGAGGCGACGGCGAACGGCCATTCCCACGGACGCCGATAGGCCATGTACCGGGGCTCCCACGACGGGTGGAAACGCTCCTTGAACCGCCGCAGCCCCTGATAGTTGTACCAGGCCTCGCCATGGAGGAAGAACTGGTGGGCGAGGCGCTCGACCGGTCGCGCGCGTCGCGTCTGGCCGACGGCGGCGAGCGGCGCCATCCCGAGGTTGAACCGAAGGTACCCGCGCTGCTTCGCGTCGAGCAGGAGCCGGATCAGGAGGTACTCCATCACGTGCGCACGCCCCTCCTCGGTGCCGGCCTCGTAGCGCATGAGGTCGATCGACATCTCCTCCTTGCGCGGCCCGTCGAAGATGTTCGCGAACGCCGCAACGCGCCCCGCACTGTCTTCGACGAGCGCGGCGGGGAAGCGCATCAGGTAGTCGTCCTCGAACCGCCCCAGCGAGAATCCCTTCTCGGTCGTGCGCTTGGCGGAGAGCCACGCGTCGGACACGCGGCGCATCTCCGGAAGACGCGCGCGCAGGGCGTCCGCCTCCACGATGCGAAACGTCGCCCCTGCCTTATCCGAGACGTTGACGACGTGCCGGTGCGCCTTCGCCTTGTTCCCCTTGAGGTCGAACGCCGCGAGGTCGACGATCGCCTCCTCGCCGAGCTTGAAGAAGCTGAACCCCAGGTCGTGCGCGATCGGCAGCAGCGCCGGCGTGATCTGGTAAAGGACCGCCTCCCGGTCCCAGTCGGCCGCGTGCTCGACGAAGGCGGACAGGAGCGGGGCCGTCTCCTCCGGCGGGCAGACCGGGTCGGACCACGCGAACAAATAGCGCCCCTGGCTCCGGTAGGCGATGAACCCGTCGTCTCCACCGGGGCGGCGGAAGATCGCCTTGTCCCCGGTGGCCACGAGGAGCGGGTTCGTGACTCTCGAGAGGCGCCGGACGTCCTCGATCGCGCGCTCGATCTCGTCGTGCGCCGGGAGCCGATCGGGGGACCGAGGCCGCTGGCCGAGCCAGAGCGCCGCGAGCGACACGACCGACACGAGCACGATCAGGCCTCGCAGGAAGCGCTCCTCGTGGGCGACGATCTCGAAGCGCGAGAAGGCGTCGGGAAGGCCCGGCCACGCGTCGTACGACCCCACGCCCACCGCCGCGAACAGGAGCACAGCGGCGAGCCCCATCGAGACGGTGAACGCGATCGACGGATGGAGCCTCCCCTCCCGCGTGAACGCCGAGCGGAAGACGATCAGCAGGACCGCCGCGATCAGCGCAAGGATCGCTTCCTCGTAGTCGAGCCCCTTGAGGAACGTCGTCAGCGCCGCCGCGAGGAAGATCCCGATGGAGAGGTGAAGACTCGACCGGTACCCGCGCGCGAGCCCGCGGGAGATCAGGATCAGCATGAACCCGAGCACGACCGACGTCCCGTGGGACAGCTCGACGAGCGAGAGGGGGATCGTCTTCTCGAGGAGGATCGAGCGCTCGCGGATCGCGGGCGACGCCGCGGAGGCGAGGAGCACCGCCCCGCACAGGAACGCGTACGACGCGAGCCCCGTCCGCACCACCACCGCGGTTCTCCGGCGCGTCCCCACCACGCGCCCCAGGAGCACGACGCTCGCGAACAGGAACGGCAGCACGTAGTAGATCGCCCGGTAGAGCAGGAGTGCCGCCGCCACGCGGTCGCTGTGCCCGGACGCCGCCGACAGGGTCGCCCCCCAGAACATGTCCGCGGTCCCCAAGCCTCCGGGAACGAAGCTCGCGAGACCGATCGCCTGTCCCAGGAAGAAGATCTGCATCGACTGCGCGGAGCGGATCCCCTCGATCTGGCTGCCGACGGCCAGGTGGAACACGACCCACGCGAGCGTCCAGTCGGCCACCCCCACGGTGGCGAGCGACAACGCCCGGCGCCGCCGCCCCGCGAGGTCCGCGTCCTTCCAGAGCGGGCCGATCGCCGCCGCTCCGATCGCTGCCGCCGTCCCGAGTGCCGCCGCCAGGACGAAGCGCGGCCACCCGCTCGTCAGAGGCAGCGGCAGGAGGACCGCACCCGACCACGCGCCCAGCGTGGCCGAGAACGCCACGATGATCGTCACGAGCGCGCGCCTCGCGCGATCGAACCCGACCTCCATCGGGGCGTAGAGCCAGATGCGCAGCGCCGGCCCCGCCAGCGGGCCGATCGTCAGGAAGTTGCTCCATGCGAACGAGATCGTCCCGACGCTCCAGCGCTGCGTCCGCGTCGGTGTCGGCCCCGGCCCCAGCGCCACCACGTCGTAGAGCCCCGCGAGCGCCAGGTTGATCGCGGTGACGATGACGATGAGCGCGACCAGGGCCGGGTCGGTGTCGTGGAGCAGCGACCGGACCCGGTGGAGATCGACCTCGCGCAGCTCCTTCCACCCGACGATCGCCAGCGTGCCCATGACGAGCCAGGGCCATGCGGCGCGCAGGAACGGGAGGAACTCCCAGAGGGCGTGGCGCTCTCCCGCGGCTTCCGGCTGTGCGGCCGGGCGTTCGCTCATCGGGCCAGCAGCCGGCCAAGACCCTCGGTCAGGGCGCGCCTGAGCTCATCCTCGTGCCCGCTGAAATGGTGTGTCGCCCCGGGAATCACGATCAGCTCCTTGCGGCCGGCAAATCCCGCGTGCAGCTCCGGGGCCGACGAGCTCTTGTCGCTGCCGCCGTGGACGAAGAGCGTGGGCACTCCGACGGCGCCCGCGAGCGCTCCCGCGGTGTCGAAGACGTGGTCCTTCGGAACGAACCCCATCATCTCCGAGACGCGGAACTCCAGGCTACCGATCTTGTCCGGGCCGATCATGAGGAGAGCCGCGATGCGCGGATCGCGGTTCGCCGCACCGCCGACCCAAGGTGCCAGGTCGGCTCCGAAGGAGTACCCCGCGAGGACGAGGCGCCCGTCGGTCGCCTCGCCTGCCGCGCGCTTGAGCGCGTCGGCGTACTTCCGCACGTCGGCCGCGAGGGCCTCGCGGTCGTCCTGAGGCTTCCAGAAGTACTTCATGCAGTCGATGCCGCCGACCCAGTGACCCGCCCCCGCGAGCCATCCCGCGATCTGATCGTCGAACGAGCGCCATCCGCCCTCGCCGGAGAGGACGAGGACCATCGCCTTCTTCGCGGGCGCGCTCGCGGAGGCACCCTTGTAGACGATGAACGGCTGTTCCCCGCGGCTCGTGTCCACGGACGACGATGCGGTGGCCGCGGCCGCGAGGAGAAAACCGGCGAGCATGCCGCTTTGTACCTCAAGTCCGCACCCGTTCGCTATTCTGGCCCGGTGCGATTCACGGACGTCGCCGCTCTTCTCACGCCGGTCCGGTTCGAGCATCTTCCGGGGGAGGCGGCCCAGGCGCGCCTCGCTCCCCGGCCGCGCGCCACCGGCCCGCTTCTCCGGGGCGGACCGCCGCGTCGCCCCGCCGCCGGCCTCGTCCTCATCTATCCGGTGGCGGCCGAGGCGACGCTCCTCCTGACGGTGCGCGGATCGGACCTCGCCTCGCACGGCGGTCAGGTGTCCCTCCCGGGGGGTGCTGCCGAGCCGGGGGAAAGCGTGGAGGACACCGCGCTTCGCGAAGCGGCGGAAGAGGTCGGCCTCAGCCCGGACGGTGTCGTCGTTCGCGGGCGGCTCACGCCGCTGCACATTCCGGTCAGCGGGTATCTTCTCCACCCGGTCGTCGCGACCCGGGACGAGCAACCCGCCCTCGTCCCCGACCCCCGAGAAGTCGAGCGCCTCATCGAGGTCCCGCTCCGCATGCTGGCCGAGCCGTCGTCCTGGCGGGTAGAGCTTCGCGAGCGACGCGGCGTGACGGTGGAGGTCCCGGCGCTCGATCTCGGAGGGGCGCACCTCTGGGGTGCGACGGCGATGGTCGTCGCCGAGCTCCTGGCGCTGATCGATCCCGGCTACCGGTAGGCGTGGCAGCGCATGCAGTCGAACCCGTTCGGGTGGGACGGAGACTGCGGGTAGGCCGCGTCGCGCGCGTGACATCCCAGGCACGCCTCGGCACCCGTGAACGACGCATGAGCCGGATCGGGCGGGAGGAACGGCGGCCGCCGGTTCGCGCGAGCGATCAGGATCACGGCGGCGAGGGCCGCCGCCAGCACCACGAGAAGGACGGCCTGCTTCCGGCTCAAGGGGGGCGCTCCGGATCCGGCCGGGATTATAGGAGCAGCGGCAATGTAGGATTCGCCTTTCACGACGGAGGAACGGGCCGTGCGCCGATCATCGCCGCTGATGGTGTGGATCTTGACGTTGGCCGCGGCCGGCGCGGCGCTCGCCGCGACCCCCACGACCGAGGTCACGCTCGACAACGGGCTGCGAGTGATCCTGATCCCCCATCACGCCAATCCGATGGTCGCCTCCGCGGTGGTCGTCGCCTCGGGCGTCACGCACGAGCCAGCGAAGGCGGCGGGCGCGTCGCATTTCCTCGAGCATCTGCTGTTCAACGGGACCACCTCGCGATCGCAGAAGCAGCTCTACGACGACGTGGACCGCCTCGGCGCGTACAACAACGCGACCACGCGCGAGGACCACACGCTGTTCACGATGCTCGCCGCCAAGGACCTCGCGGAAAAGGCGCTCGCGATCCAGGCCGACATGCTCTTCGACTCGACGATCCCCGCGGAGAACTTCGACAAGGAGCGCAAGATCGTCCTCGAGGAGCTCTCCCGCGATCGCAGCGACCCCGACTACGACACGGAGTCGGCGTTCCGCGCCTTCGCGTTCGCGGGCACGCCGATCGCGCGCCCCGTCCTCGGCACCGAGGCGACGCTCACGGGAATCGCCCGCGCGGACGTCCTCGCGTACTACAAGGATCGCTACGTCCCCGGGAACATGACGCTCGTCGTGATGGGAGACTTCGCACCGGACGACATGCTCGCCCTCGTGAAGCGAACATTCGGCCGGGCTCCTCGCGGCACGTCGAAGCCGGCCCCCGCGGCCGCCTGGCCCGCGAGGCCGGGGGCGAACCTCGCCACCGCGAAGGCGGAGGGAAGCCCCGACCGGGTGCTCGCGGCCTTCCCCGTCGACATCGATCCCTACGACCCGCGGGCGACGGCGATCTCGGTGCTGCTGTCCGCCGCGTCCGAGGGGGAGGATGCGCCGCTGCGCGTCGCCTTGACCTCCCGAGGTGTTCCGGCGGAGGACGCCACGCTCTCGCTCGAGCGGCGCGTGCGGCCGCTTTCGACCGTGGTCCTCGATGCGCGCATCGACGCGGCCTCGGATCCGGCGAAGGTCCTCGACGCGATGGCGGAGGCGATCCGCGCGACGCGTGCGGGAGGAGCGGCCCGCGCGCGCCTGGCGAGGTTCGTCTCGCAGGCGGCCTCCGACGGGGTCCTCGCGCGCGATCAGATCCTCTACTTTCCGATGCTCCGCTCGGACCGCATCATCGGATCCCCCAAAGGCTTCCTGGACGCCGAGCCGACGCTCGCCGCCGCCCTCCCGCCGTCCACCTGGGACGCCGCCGCCGAGCTGCTCGTAAAGGGCCTCGGGTTCGTTCGGGCCCGGGCGACCGGGGCCGGGCGGGCGGACGGCGCCACGCGGTGGGAGCCGCCGGCCGAGACGGCGCCTCCCAAGGCCGCTGCCGATCTCGTCGCGGGAGCGCTCGGCAACGGATTGCGGTACGTGGTCTCGCGCAGCGACGACTCGGACGTCTTCGCGGTCCACGTCGCGTTCGTTCCACGCTCCGCGGCCGAGCCGGAAGGGAAAGACGGGATCACGGACCTGCTGCACCGGGCGATGATCCGGGCGACCGAGGTCCACGAGGCCGCGGCCCTGGAGGCGCGATTATCCGCGATCGGCGCGCGGATCAAGGGCGTGGACGATCCGAGCGTTCCCTTCGACGACTACTACACGACGCCGGAGTTCTCGTGGCTGCGCGCCGAGGCGCCGGCGACGGCGTGGCGGGAAACGGTCTCCTTGCTCGCGGAGATGATCCGGTTCCCGAAGATCGACGCCGCGGGCGTCGACGAGGCGAAGAAGACCATGGCGCGCCTCGTGGCCAAGCGCGACGGATCCGCGCGGGAAACCGCGGCCGAACGTCTCGACGCGCTGCTCGCCCCCGGGCACCCGCTCACGCACCGCGTCCTGGGGACGAGCGCTTCGGTCGCCTCGATCGGGCTCGACGATCTCGTCCGGTTCCAGAAGGCGTTCGCCACGGGGGGGAGGATGATCGTCACCGTCGCCGGTCCCGTGGCGACCTCCGACGTGGTCGCCGCCCTTTCGGCGGATCTCGGAGGGCTCTCCGCCGGCGATCCCCCGCCCTCCGCTCCTCCCGTCCCGAGGAGCGCGGTACCGGGCGTCGACGAGGCGACGCTCGGCAAGCCGCAGGCCGCGATCGCTCTCGGGACCGTGATCGAGTTCAAATCGGAGGATCTGCCCGCGCTCGTCGTCGCGGTCGCGATGCTCTCCGACCGGCTGGCATTCGACCTCCGCGAGACCCGTGGCCTCGCCTATTCGGTCGACTCCACGCTGCGCCCGTGGGGGGATGCGTGGCGCTGGGATCTCCAGATGGGGACGCGCCCCGAGAACATCGCGGAGGCGGTCGACGGACTGCGCCAGGGAGCGAGCGCGTTCCGCGAGGCCGAGATTCGCCCGGAGGACGTCGCCCGGACGATCAACGCGGTCCGGGGGCGCGCGCTGATGCGCCGCATGACGCGCATCTCGCTCGCGTACG
>DATKHQ010000185.1:0-6567 GCA_035510175.1 Candidatus Sulfotelmatobacter sp.
TCTCCATCCGGCAAAGATCGGACTGCTGGACGCCGATACGGTTGGCCAGCTCGGCCTGTGTCAGGTCGCGCTCCTTGCGGAGGGCGCGGATCTTGCTCCCCACGAAGATGGTCTGACGCCGGCGTGGAGTACGGGGATTCATGCTCTCTCCTTGCTAAATCAGAATACACCGAAAACCCAAGTTGGCACTGGGTTCCTTACGATAGTCCCCCTTGACACCCTTCCCTCGGCCCCATAAAATTCATCGCATCGGGGGATAGCACGGAGCCGCACACGTTGCACCAGACCGGAGCATGTGCCGCGTGGGTTTCGCTGCGGAGGGACCGGTTGACCTCTGGGTTCGTGGACACGAGCGATTGGTTCGGAACGGCCAACATCCGTCCCCTCTTCCTGCAAGCTTCCGATCGGCAGGATTCCCCCGGTTGCGCCCTCGAAACTACGGTGGCCCGTTTCCGCAGTCAAGCCCTTCGTGATGCCGATCCTCGGAAGTCAACCCCCGGCGAGGAGTCGTAGATGGAATCGACCGCCAAGGAGCGAAGTTCCGTCCTCTCGCGCTATTTCTCGGAAATCCGGGAATACCCGCTGCTGACCCGGGACGAGGAGCTGGCTCTCGCGGAAGGGGTCAAGCGAGGCGATCGCGCCGCCCTGAACGAGCTGATCGAGTCGAACCTCTCGTTCGTGGTCAAGGTCTCGAGCGAGTACCGGAACCTGGGCCTCCCGTTCGAGGACCTGCTCAACGAGGGGAACATCGGCCTGATCGAGGCGGCCCACCGCTACGACGCCGGCAAGGGGACGAAGTTCATCACCTACGCGATCTGGTGGATCCGCAAGTCGATCCTGAAGGCGCTCTCCGAGCACTCGAATCTCGTCCGAGTTCCGAACTACCAGATGAAGAAGGTCCGTGAGATCCGCGACGCCGAGTCGTCGCTGCGGCGCACGCTCGGCCGCGCGCCCCAGCGGGAGGAGATCTCGCGGCGCCTGTCCAAGAGCGTGGTCAAGATCGATCAGGTGCTCCAGTTCTCGATGCGGGAGGTCTCGCTCGACGACAAGGTCGGCCGCGACCGGGACAAGCCGATCGCCGACTACCTCGTCGACCCCTCGAGCGCGTCTCCCGAGGACGACCTGATCCACCGCGAATCGAGCTCGCTTGTCGGCGAGGCGATGGCGCACCTCACCGATCAAGAGCGCGTGGTCGTGGGGTATCGCTTCGGCCTTGCCGGCGGCCCGCCGCTCACCCTGAAGGAGATCGGCGAGAAGATGGGGATCAGCCGCGAGCGCGTGCGGCAAATCGAATGCCAGGCCAAGTCGCGCCTTCGGAAGCTGTTCAACAAGAAGTCGATGGCCAAGGCACCGTCCAAGAAGCCATTCCCCGTCCGCTCGGTCTCGAGGAACGGCGCGATCGAGCACTGAGGGGCGACTTCGCCGGGCTGGTAGACTTCTCCCTCCGACGCGGACCGCCCCCAAGGCCTTCTCGCCGCGTCCGAGGTTCCCGATGGACTCTGGCGACGTCCGGTCGTCGTTCTGGACGCTGCTGCTCTCCGCAACCACGCTCGATGCAGCGGTCGCCGTGGCGCGCGCCGAGGCGGCCGGGAATCCGGCCCGCGAGGCCGAGCTGATCGCCGCCTGGCGATCCCATGCGGCGCTCGCCGCGGACGCGGAGAACCGGATGGACGCGCGCCTGTGCGGGCTCGAGGCGCTGCAGGCGTTCGGGCGGGCGCTCGGCGAGGCGCGCAGCGTGGAGGATCTCATGCGCGCCGCCGCGGATGCCCTGTGCGAGCGCCTCGAGATCGACGCGGTGGCGTTCGCCGGCGCGTCCGCCGAGGGCTTCCGGACCGAGGTGCACGTCGCCCGGCCGCTACGGCCCGAAGACGTCGCTCGCGTCGCCGCAGCGGCCGAGAAGGGCTTCACGCCCGCCCCGGCCGGAGCGCCTACGGTCCGCACGATGCGGCGTTTCGATCCGTTCCAGGGGCCGCGCCGGACGCTCCTGGACGAGGAGATCCTCGTGGTCCCGATCGCGCGGCGCGGGATCGACGTCTTGCGGCTCGCCGTCGTCCCGACCGCCGCGGTGAGCGAGCGGATGATCGGGTTGGTGTTCGGCGCCTCGAACCACCTCGCCCTCCACCTCGACCGCGTGCTCGCGGTGGCAGAGGCCGAGTCCGGCCGCTTTCGCGCGATCCTCGATTCGATGCCTCATGCCGTCGTCCTGCTCGACGGATCTTTCCGGGTCATCCAGGCGAATGCGTCGGCCGAGCAACTGCTGTCCGGCTGGCCCGAAGCCGCCGAGGCGCTCCGCAGCGTGGGGGACCTCGACCTGCTCTCGCTCGCGTACGACGTGCTCGCCGGCCGCTCGAACGCGGCAGGGGGCGAGGCGCAGCTTCCCGACGGCACGCGCTTCGAGGTCTCGATCGCGCCCTGGCAGGACCGGCCGTCCCGGGTCGACGGTCTCGTCGTGGTCATGCTCGACGTCACCGCCGCGCACCGGCTCCGGGAGCAGATCGCCGGCTCCGAGAAGCTCTCGACGCTCGGACGGCTGATCGCCGGCGTCGCGCACGACATCAACAACCCGCTGACCTCCGTCATCGGCTACGCGCAGCTGCTCCGGACGATCCCGCCCGGCCCGGCCGCCGACAAGCGCCTCGACACGATCCGCAAGGAGGCCGAACGGTGCCGCCGGATCGTCCAGAACCTGCTGAAGTTCGCGCGCCCGGGGACCTCCGAGCGGCGTCCGTTCTCGCTCAACGAGGTCGCCGAAGGCGTGGCGCAGCTGCTGGCGTACCCGGTCCGCTGCGCCGGGTGCCGGATCGTCGTCGAGAGCGCGCCGGATCTCCCCGCCGTGCTCGGAGACGAGCACGCGATCGAGCAGGCTCTGGTGAACCTCGTGACGAACGCGCAGCAGGCTCTCGAGGGGGCGGGGATCGCCGGAACGATCCACGTGCGGACGCGCTGCGATGACGTCGGGCGCCCGGTGCTCGAGGTGGAGGATGACGGCCCCGGGATTCCCGAAGAGGCGCGCGCGCGTGTGTTCGACCCGTTCTTCACGACCAAAGAGGCCGGGCGGGGGACGGGCCTGGGCCTGTGGCTCGTCGCCAACGCCGCCGCGGACCACGGCGGACGCGTCGACGCGCTCGAAGGGGCCTCGGGCGGCGCGCTCGTCCGGATCACGCTCGCCGCGGGGACGCCGTGTCCCGTCGTCGAGGACGCGGGGGCGGACGCGATCGACGACGCACCCCGCGTTTCCGCGCGCATCCTCGTGCTCGATGCGGAAGCCGCGCTCGCCGCGCTCATCTGCGAGGCGCTCGCCGGAGAGGGCCACGCGGCCGTCGCTTGCAGCGAGGCGTCCGCGGCGCTGACGACGCTCTCCGCCGATCCGTTCGACCTCGTGGTCTCCGACGCGACGCTCCCCGGATTGCCGGGCGACCGCCTGGCCGCCGAGCTCGACCGCATCCGGCCGGAGCTGGGCCGGCGCCTCCTGCTGACGACCGGGGACTGGGTCAGCCGCGAGCCGGAGACGCTGGCGCGCCGCGTCGGCGCCGGGCTGCTCCGAAAGCCGTTCGAGATCGAGGAGCTGCGGCGCGTGGTGAGGCGCCAGCTGACGCGTAAGGCCGAGGCGTGAGCGTGCGCCACCTGGTCGTGGGAACGGCGGGACACATCGATCACGGCAAGAGCGCGCTGGTCGAGGCGCTGACCGGCGTGCACCCCGACCGGCTCGATGAGGAGAAACGCCGCGGCATCACGATCGACCTGGGCTTCGCGGACCTCGACCTGGGCGCGGACGGCGTGCTCTCGTTCGTGGACGTGCCCGGACACGAGCGCTTCGTCCGGCACATGGTGGCCGGCGCCACCGGATTCGATGCCGTGATGCTCGTCGTGGCGGCCGACGAGGGCGTCAAGCCCCAGACGCGCGAGCACCTGGCGATCTGCACGCTCCTGGGACTCGGCCGCGGGGTTGTCGTGCTCTCCAAGGCGGACGCGGTCGACCGCGACCTGCGCGAGGTGGCGGCACTGGAACTGCGGGAATTCCTGGCGGGATCGTTTCTCGCCGATGCTCCAGTCGTGCCGGTCTCGTCGCGGACGCGTGAGGGGCTCGATCGGCTGGTCGCGGCTCTGCGCGAGCTCGCCCGCACGGTCCCCGTGCGCTCCCCGGCCGGCGTGCCGCGCCTGCCGGTCGACCGGTCGTTCGTGCTGAAGGGATTCGGGACGGTCGTTACCGGGACGCTCGCCTCCGGCCGCCTGTGTGAGGGAGACGAGGTCGAGATCCTGCCGGGCGGGCGCCGGTGCCGGATCCGGGGGCTCCAGGTGCATCACCGGGCGGTCGACGAGGTCCCCGCGGGGTGCCGCGTCGCCGCGAACCTCCAGGGGGTCTCCTGCGAGGAGGCGCCCCGCGGGGCGACGGTCACGCACCCCGGCGCCTTGAAGACCACCCGGCGCCTGCGTGTGCGGCTCCGGCTCCTTTCCGGCGCGCCCGATGCCCTCACCCGGGGCGGGCCTGTTCGTTTCCACCACCACACGACCGACTGCGCCGCACGATTGCGCGTGACCGGTCCGAGCGTCGTCGGGGACGGCCTCCTGGAGGCCGATCTCGTCCTCTCCCGGGACGTGGTGGTCTTGCCGCACGACCGCTTCGTTCTGCGCCGTAGCGCTCCGGTCGACACGGTCGGGGGGGGCACCGTCCTGGACGCCCACCCGCCGCGGCAGCGCCGTGCCGGGACCGCGGTCGCCGCACCCGAGGAGGCGGAGAGTCCGCGCGAGGCGCTCGCGGAGCGGCTCGCCCGCGCGGGGGAGGCGGGCCGCGCCCTGGCCGAGCTCGCCGCCGAGATCGGCCGCTCGGCGGCAGAAGTCGAGGCGGATGCGAGCCGCCTCGAATCCGAGGGGAGGCTCGTCCGGTTCGGCGGCGTCGCGATCGCACCGGAAGCGCTCGGCGCCGTGCGCCGCCGTCTCGGGGACGCGCTCGCTGCGTTCCACGCCGCGGAACCGCTCCGCTCGGGGATGGGGCGCGAGGCGCTCCGGCGGCAGGCCGCCGCGGACGTGCGTCCCGAGGTGTTCCGCGCGCTGCTCGAGCGAATGGAGCGAGAGGGGGTGCTCCGCCTGCTCGGCGACCGTGTGGCAGCCGCCGCGCACCGGGTGGTACTGTCGGCCGCGGACGCCGTGGCAGCCGACCGGATCGATCGCGCGTTCCGCGAAGCGGGCCTCAACCCGCCGGAGGCGGAAGACGTGCTCGAGGCCGGCGGCGGGCAGACCGGTCGCCGGCTTCTGGACGTCCTGCTCGAGCAAGGGCGGCTGGTACGGATCCGGGACGGCCGCGTGTTTCACGCCGAGGCGCTCGAGGAGTTGCGCCGGCGGGTCCGGGAGTTCGGGCGGAGTTCGCGTACCATGGATGTGGGAACCTTCAAGGATCTCGCCGGCGTCACACGGAAGAACGCGATCCCGCTGCTCGAGCAGCTCGACGCGGAGCGGGTGACGCGGCGGTCCGGAAACCTCCGGGAGATCCTGGGAGACGGCGCGGCCGGATAAGGGTCGCGGGAGTGCGGCATGGGTAACTTGGGCTGGCCGGAGATTCTCGTGATCGCCCTCATCGCGGTCGTGCTGTTCGGAGGCAAGCGGCTCGCCGATGCCGGCCGCGGAATGGGCGAGGCGATCCGGAACTTCCGGGAAGGCATGAAGGGCGATTCCGACCCGCCGAAGACCGGCGGCGACGCGAACCGCAATTCGCCCGACCGCTGAGGCGGACCCGAGACGGCCCGGGCGTGACGATGAGGCGGCGGTCCGCGGCGGCCGGGCGGCGGTTCGTCGCGCGCCAGAGATCGGCGGTCCGGCGACTGAAGCGCGAGCTGTTCGGGAGCGACGGCTCCCTGCGTCATCCCTACTTCCGTGATCTTCGGCGCGAGTTGTCGGCGCCCTTCACCTCTGCGTCCGTCGCGCGCCTCCACGCGGTGGTGGTGGCGGCCGATGTCGTCTACGTGGGCGACTTCCATGCCGACCCGATGTGCCAGCAGACCGCCGCGACTCTTCTCGAGCGTATGGCGGCGAACGGCACGCGCCTCGTGCTGGGCGTGGAGTTCGTCTACACCCGGCAGCAGGAGATCCTGGACCGGCGTCAGGACGGGACGATCGACGACGCGACGTTCCTCCGGCGGATTCACTATCGCGACGAGTGGGGTTACCCCTGGGACGGTTTTCGCGAGCTGCTCGACCGCGCGCGCCGTCTCGGGGTCGAAGTCGTGGCCCTGGATCGTCCTCCGCGCGGCGGATTCGAAGGCCTCTTGCGGCGCGACGAGCACGCGGCGCGCCGCATCGCCGGCGTCCTTTCGTCGGGGACACCGCGTGCGCGCATGCTCGTCCTCTTCGGCGAATCGCACCTGGCGCGCGGGCACATCCCGGGACGCGTGGCGCGCCTGCTCGCGGGCGGACGCTCCGCGATGCGTCAGGTCAAGGTCTTCCAGGATCCCGAGCCGATCTACTGGTCGGCGCTCGCGCGCACGGGAGCGGCGCCGGAGGCTGTGAGGATCGGCCGGAGCACCTTCGCGGTGTTTCACACCCCGCCGCTGGTCCGGTACGAGCATTACCGGC
>DATKHQ010000186.1:0-5397 GCA_035510175.1 Candidatus Sulfotelmatobacter sp.
GAGCGCCCCCCGGAGATGGAGCTCGTCCGCCTCGCGTTCCCGCGGCGCGTCTACACCCAGAGCCACGTCGACTACGTGGCCGAGGTGGTCCTCCACGTGAAAGCCTTGGCCTCGCGGATTCGCGGGGTGCGGATCGTCGAGGCGCCCCCCACGCTGCGGCACTTCTCCGCCAGGCTGGCCCCCGCGCACGGGGCGCTTGTCGCGACGGAGTGAGGCGCGGCGCCGATCAGAGGTCGAACGTCACGCCCTGCGCCAGCGGGAGGTCCTTCCCCCAGTTGAGCGTGTTGGTCTGGCGGCGCATGTAGGCCTTCCAGGCATCGGATCCCGACTCGCGCCCGCCACCGGTCTCCTTCTCCCCGCCGAACGCGCCGCCGATCTCCGCCCCGGAGGTCCCGATGTTGACGTTCGCGATCCCGCAGTCGCTGCCGCGGTGCGACAGGAACGTCTCGGCCGTGCTCAGGCGGTCGGTGAAGATCGCCGAGGACAGACCCTGCGGCACGTCGTTCTGGATCGCGATCGCCTCGTCGAGCGTATCGACCTCGTAGATGTAGAGGATCGGGGCGAAGGTCTCGTCCTTCGGCGTCACCATCTCCTTCGTGACGGCGACGAGCGTCGGCTCGACGTAATGGCCGGGGCGGTCGAGCGTCCCGCCGCCGTAGAGCACGCGCCCTCCTTCGCGCCGGACGCGATCGAGAGCCGTCATCATGTCCTCGACGGCGCCGCGGTCGATCAGCGGCCCCATCAGCGTCCCCGGCTCGAGCGGGTTTCCGATCCGGACCTGCGCGTAGGCCTTGCGCAGGGCCTCGACGATCGCGGGCGCGATGCCCTTCTGCAGGATCAGGCGCCGCGTGGTCGTGCAGCGCTGGCCCGCGGTCCCCACCGCGCCGAACAGGACCGCGCGGACCGCGAGGTCGACGTTCGCGTCGTCCATGACGACGATCGCGTTGTTCCCGCCGAGCTCGAGGAGCGTCCGTCCCAGCCGCTCGCCGACGACGACCGCGATCCTGCGGCCCATCCGGCAAGAGCCGGTCGCGGAGATCAGCGGGAGGCGGCGGTCGGCGAGCATCCGCTCCCCGACGTCCGCGCCGCGGCCGATGACGAGATTGAACACCCCCGAGAGGCCGTTTCGCTCCATCACGCGGTTGGCGATGTTCTGCACGGCGACCGCCGTGAGCGGCGTCTTCGACGACGGCTTCCAGATCATCGTGTCGCCGCACACCGCCGCGATCGCGGCGTTCCACGCCCACACCGCGACCGGGAAGTTGAACGCGGTGACGATCCCGACGACGCCGAGCGGGTGCCACTGCTCGTACATCCGGTGCTGCGGCCGCTCCGAGTGCATCGACAGGCCGTAGAGCTGGCGCGACAGGCCGACGGCGAAGTCGCAGATGTCGATCATCTCCTGGACCTCGCCCAGCCCCTCCGAGTGGATCTTCCCCGCCTCGAGCGAGACGAGGCGGCCGAGCGCCTCCTTGTGCGCGCGCAGCTCGTCGCCGAGATGCCGGACGATCTCGCCGCGCTTCGGCGCGGGCGTCATCCGCCAGGTCGAAAACGCCCGCTCGGCGGCGCGCACGACGGCCTCGTAGTCCTCCGCCGACGCCTGGAGGACGCGCCCGAGCGGCCGGCCCGACGCCGGGTCGATCGAGACCAGCTCCGTCCCGCGCGTCTCGAGCCACGCGCCGGTGCACGCCCCGCGGCTGATCGCGGACACTCCGAGCGTCGTGAGCGTGTCGTTCGTCGTCGCCGTCGTCATGGGCGTCCTCCGAGAGTTGAGCGAGGAAGGGTCTATGGTAGCAGCCGATGAGTCGCCCGGGCCGTCCTCGCGTGGTCATCGTCGGAGCGGGCTTTGGCGGCCTCGCCGCGTCCAAGGGGCTCTCGCGCGCGCCGGTGGACGTGCTGCTCCTCGACCGTCACAACTACCACCTGTTCCAGCCGCTGCTGTACCAGGTGTCGGTCGCGGCGCTGCCTCCCGGGGAGATCGCGTATCCGGTGCGTCCGATCTTCCGGAGGCAACGCAATCTCGAGTTCCGCGTCGCGGAGGTCAGCGGTATCGACGTCGCGCGGCGCGTCGTCCGGACCTCCGCCGGCGAGATCTCCTACGACCATCTCGTGCTCGCGAGCGGGGCGATCACGAACTTCTTCGGCCTCGACGACGTGGCCCGCCACGGGTTCGACCTCAAGGACCTCCCCGGGGCGCTCCGCCTGCGCAACCACGTCATCCGCCGGTTCGAGGAGGCGATCTCCACCGAGGATCCCGCGACGCGGCGCGCGCTCCTGACGATCGCGGTCGCCGGGGGTGGACCCACGGGCGTCGAGGTGGCGGGCGCCGTCTCGGAGCTGCTGCGGCGGGTGCTGCGCCGCGACTACCCGGCGCTGCCCGCCGGCGACGTTCGCGTCGTGCTGCTCGAGGGCGGCCCACGCGTGCTCGCCACGTTTCCCCCCGATCTGTCGCGCGCCGCGGCGGACAGCCTGGCCCGGCTGGGCGTCGAAGTGCGGTTCGGAGCGCTGGTCGAGGGGTACGACGGCCGGCGTATCCGCCTTCGCGGCGGGGAGACGATCGACGCGCGCACGCTCGTCTGGGCGGCGGGGGTGCGGGCCGGTCCCCTGGGTGCATCGCTCGGCGCTCCCCTCGGACGGGCCGGCCGGGTCACGGTCGAGCCCACGTTGCAGGTGCCGGGACATCCCGAGGTGTACGTGATCGGCGATGCCGCGGTCGTCCGCGCCGGCGACGGGGAGGTGCCCGCTTTGTCCCCGCCGGCGATCCAGATGGGAGAGTGCGCCGCGAGGAACATCGCGCGGGCGGTCGCCTCCGAGCCGCCCGTCCCCTTCGTCTACCACGATCCCGGGACGATGGCGACGATCGGCCGCTCCGCCGCGGTGTGCGCCATCGCCGGTTTCGAGTTCACGGGGTTCTTCGCGTGGCTCGTCTGGCTCTTCGTCCACCTGATGAAGCTCGTCGGTTTTCGCAACAAGATCGTCGTCTTCGTCGACTGGGCCTGGCAGTACGTCTTCTACCGGCCGGCGTCTCCGCTGATCGTCGAGGTGGATCGTCCGCCGGAGGGAACCGACTCTACACCGCAAAGAACTTGACGAATTCGCTCCCCGCGCGTAGATTCCGGGACGATGCCTCTCGCGAGCGAGCGCCCGTCCGCGGCGGAGCCCCCGGCGCGGATCCACGATCACGCGATGGAGAGCCTGCGCGTCATCCGGGACGCGATGGAGCGCGCGGGCTCGTTCACGGCGGTCCCCGGCCACGGCACGGTGCTCATCGGGCTGACCGCGCTCGTCGCCGCGGCGCTCGCGGCGCGCGCGCCGAGTGCCGGGGCGTGGCTTGCGATCTGGCTCGGGGAGGGCCTCGTCGCCGGCGCGATCTCGGTGACGTCGATCGTCCGGAAGTGCCGCCGCCTCGGCCTGCCGCTCGCCTCGGGCATCGTGCGGAAGTTCGCCCTCGCGTTTCTCCCCGCCCTGGCGGCGGGCGGGATCCTGACCGGTGTCCTCGCCCGGCAGTCGCTGGGCGCGATGCTCCCCGGCACGTGGCTGCTGCTCTACGGCGCGGCGGTCGCCGCGGCGGGCGCGCTGTCGGTGCGGATCGTCCCGCTGATGGGGCTGACCTTCATGCTGCTCGGCGTGGGAGCGCTCGCGCTCGCCCCGGCCCATCCCGATCTGTTCCTCGCGGCCGGGTTCGGCGGACTCCACGTGGTGTTCGGAATCCTCATCGCACGGAGGCACGGTGGCTAAGCGAAACGAAGCCCTCGATCACGCGCCCGCCCGGCGGGCGCCGGCCGCACCGGCCCGCCCGGCGGCCGTCCGGGTTCCCGAGCTCGACCGGGTCATCCACGAGCGGATCCGGCTCGCGGTGATCAGCGCGCTCGCGGTCAACGACGCGCTGACCTTCACCGAGCTCAAGGCGCTGCTCGACACGACCGACGGCAACCTCTCGGTCCACGCCCGCAAGCTCGAGGAGGCCGGGTACGTCGTGTGCGAGAAGGGATTCGCCGGGCGCGTCCCCCGAACCGTCTACCGCCTCACCGGCCCCGGCCGCCGCGCGCTCGAGAAGTACCTGACGCACATGGAGGCGATCATCCAGGCGACGCGGCGGGGCTGAGCGCCGATGACGCATGCCCCGCTTCTCGGTCCCGGTGGCGTGCCGCGCCACGTCGCGATCATCCTCGACGGCAATGGCCGCTGGGCCGAGCGCCGCGGGAGGCCGCGCTCGGCGGGGCACCGCGCGGGAGCTTCCGCCGTGCGGGTCGCGGTCGAGGCCGCGCGCGAGCTCGGCGTCCGCGTGCTGACGCTGTACGCCTTCTCCTCCGACAACTGGCGGCGCCCGCGGGCGGAGGTGGACACGCTGATGGCGCTGCTGGCGAAGTTCCTCGACGAGCAGTCGGCGCGCTGCGTCGCCCACGGCATCCGCCTCACCGCCGTCGGGCGCCGCGACCGGCTCGGCCGCGCGGTCTTGGACGCGCTCGAGCGCGCGGAGGCCGCGACCGCCTCCGGGCGCGCGATGGACCTGCGCCTCGCGGTCGACTACTCCGCGCGCGAGGCGATCGCGCGCGCGGCGCGACGCCTGTCTCCCGGATCGGACGCCCCCTCGACCGATCTCGCACGCCTGATCGGGGGGCCCGACGTCGACCTGCTGCTGCGGACGGGCGGCGAGCAACGGCTCTCGGACTTCCTGCTGTGGGAATGCGCCTACGCGGAGATCCTGTTCCTCCCGATGATGTGGCCCGACTTCTCCCGGGCCGATTTCGAGGAGGCGCTCGCGGAGTTCGCGCGGCGCACGCGCCGGTTCGGCGGGCTCGCGCCGGCTGCCAGCACCGGATCCTAGACTGGGGACATTCTGATTTTTCGTCTCCTACGGCAGTCCCCTTCTTCGCAGCGAGGCGGTATCCGGGGAGCCGAGCACGAAGAAGGGGACTGCCGTAGGAGACGAAAAATCAGAATGTCCCCTCAGGACTCCCGTTTGACGAGCGCCGCGCGCAGCGCGTCGCCGAGCGCGCTCCCGAACGACCCCTCCGATGCGACGGCGGCCGGCGGAATGGCGTGCTCGCGGCGAGGCGGCGGATCGGAGCGCGGCTCGCGGCGCGGGCGCGGCGGTCCGTCGCGGCGCGAGGACTGCGCGGCATCCGCGGCGGCGCGATCGACGCCCTCCACGGCGAGGCGGATGCGCCTGCCGCCGTCCTGGACGTCGACGACCTCGACGGCGATCTCGGCCCCGGCGGGGAATCGTCGCTCGAACCCTGGTCCGTTGGCGGCACCGCTCCAGACCCGCGGGATCATCCCGACGCGTCCCGGCCCCAGCCACACGAACACGCCGAAGACCTCCGCCTTCACGATGCGCCCCTTGAGCTTCGCACCCGGCTCGATCGCGGCGCCGATCAGCCCGTCCCAGCCGTC
>DATKHQ010000187.1:0-3880 GCA_035510175.1 Candidatus Sulfotelmatobacter sp.
CCCCGAGGCGCCGCAGGGCGGGACTCTCTACCGCACGCTCTTCCTCGCGGCGCTCTTGCTGTTCGCCTTGACGTTTCTGGTCAACACCGCGGCGGAGCTGATCCGCCAGCGGCTGCGGCGCAAGTATGCTTCCCTCTAGGAGGCGGAGCGACCGGACGGGACGCGCGCTGACCTGGCTGTGCGGCGGGGCGCTCGCGCTGAACCTGCTCCTGATCCTGGGGCTGCTCGTGCTGCTCGCGTACAACGGCGGGGGCACGTTCTGGCCGAAGCCGCTGACCCTCCTGACGCTCGCCGACGGCAGCAAGGTCCTCGGAGAGATCGAGCGGCGCGAGAGCATTCCCGGCGAAGGCGGCGCGCCGAGCCCCGGGAGCCGGATCCAGCTCAAGGTCGGCAATCGCGACCTGAGCGGGGCCGACTTCCTGTGGGTGGACGAGTCGAAGATCGTGTCGCGGCAGACCCCCGGCGACGCGATCGTCCTCGAGCGCATGGAGTGGGGAAACTTCTACGGCTTCCCCCGCGCCCTCCGCAAGGACGGAACGGTTCTCGCCGAGGGAGCCGGAAGCGTCGCCTTGCGGCTCGGGCCTCTGATGGCCGCCAAGCGCCTCGAGACGAGCTCCCTGCGGACGCTCGAGCGACGGGACATGGCGGACGTCAACCGACGGCTCGAGCAGCTCCGTCTGGAGCGTCGTCACGTCGAGCGCGCGGATCTCTCCGATGCCGACCGGGCGGCCCGGCTCGCGGCGCTCGCGTCGGACACCGCCGCCTGGCAGGCGCGCTACGACGCGCTCGCCGCGGACCTCGAGGCGCGGCGGCGCGCGCTGCTCGCGGAGACCCTCGTCGTCGAGGCGGCCTCGGGACAGTCGAAGGAGATCCCGGTGGGCGCCCTGGTGCGCGCGATCCGGCCGAACGAGATGGGGCTGTGGGGAAAGTCCGCCGTCTACGCCTCGCGGATCCGGGAGTTCCTCCTCGACGACCCGCGCGAGTCGAACACGGAAGGGGGCATCTTCCCCGCGATCTTCGGCACCGTGATGATGGTGCTGCTGATGTCCGCGGCCGTGCTCCCCCTCGGCGTGCTCGCGGCGCTCTACCTGCGCGAGTACGCGAAGCAAGGGCCGCTGGTGCGGGCCGTGCGCGTGGCGGTCAACAACCTCGCGGGCGTGCCGTCGATCGTGTTCGGGGTGTTCGGTCTCGGGTTCTTCGTCTACGCCGTCGGGGGGACGATCGACCGCCTCTTCTACGCCGACGCCCTGCCCGCCCCGACCTTCGGGACGGGAGGCATCCTGTGGGCGTCCCTGACGCTCGCGCTCCTGACCGTCCCCGTCGTGATCGTCGCCACGGAGGAGGGCCTGGCGGCGGTGCCGCGCGGCGTCCGCGAGGGCGCGACGGCGCTCGGAGCGACGCGCCTCGAAACCATCTGGAAGGTCGTGCTGCCGGCGGCGGCGCCCGGAATCCTGACGGGTATGATTCTGGCGATGGCGCGCGCGGCGGGAGAGGTCGCTCCGCTCATGATCGTCGGCATGGTCAAGCTGGCTCCGGCCCTGCCGATCGACACCCACCCGCCGTTCGTGCACTTCGAGCGGAAGTTCATGCACCTGGGGTTCCACATCTACGACGTCGGCTTCCAGTCTCCGAACGTGGAGGCGACCAAGCCGCTCGTGTTCGCGACGGCGCTGCTGTTGATCGCGGTCGTGACCGTCGTGAACCTGGCGGCGATCGTGCTGCGAAACCGGCTGCGCCGGAAGTACACGACGAGCGTCGTGTGAGCGAGGATCCCGTGGAAGACCTGGGCCATACCCGAGAGCGGAACGAGGAGCCGTCGGCGGACGGCGCGCCCGAGGCGTCGAACGGCGCCGTAGCCCCCGATATCGAGCGTCCCGTCCTGTCGGTCGAGAACCTCTCGCTGTGGTACGGCGCCGCCCGGGCGCTGAAAGGCATCTCCCTGCGCATGGCGGAGAAGCGCATCACGGCGTTCATCGGCCCCTCCGGATGCGGCAAGTCAACGCTGCTGCGCTGCATCAACCGGATGAACGATCTCGTCGACGGCGTCCGGATCGAGGGGAGAATCCTCTTCGAGGGTCAGAGCGTGTACGACGCGAAGCTCGACGTGAACGCGCTGCGGACGCGGATCGGGATGGTTTTCCAGAAGTCGAATCCCTTCCCGAAGTCGATCTACGAGAACGTCGCCTTCGGGTGCCGTATCCAGGGGATCGTCCGCAAGCGCGACCTCGACCCGATCGTCGAGAAGAGCCTGCGGGGCGCGGCGCTGTGGGACGAGGTGAAGGACCGGCTCCACGAGAGCGCCCTGGCCCTGTCCGGCGGGCAGCAGCAGCGGCTGTGCATCGCCCGGGCGATCGCGGTCGAGCCGGAGGTGATCCTCCTCGACGAGCCGTGCTCGGCGCTCGATCCGATCGCGACCGCGCGCGTCGAGGAGCTGATGATCGAGCTCAAGGACCGCTACACGCTCGTGATCGTCACCCACAACATGCAGCAGGCCGCCCGCGTCTCGGACTACACCGCGTTCCTCTACCTCGGCTCGCTTATCGAGTACGGGGAGACCCAGAAGCTCTTCATCAACCCGGCGAAGAAGCAGACCGAGGACTACATCACGGGCCGGTTCGGCTAGAGGCCGTCATGGAAAAGCTCCAGCGCAACTTCCAGGAACAGCTCGACGTCCTCGCCGAGAAGATCTTGGTGATGGGGGGCCTGGTCGAGGAGGCGATCGGAAACTGCCTCTCGGCCCTGGTCGAGCGGAACTCCGTCCTGGCCAAGAGGATCATGCTCGACGACGAGCGCGTCGACAAGCTCGACCTCGAGATCGACCAGCTGGGGATGGAGATCCTCGGCCTCCATCAGCCGGTGGCCCGTGACCTGAGATTCGTCATCACGGGGATGAAGATCACGAACGATCTCGAGCGGATCGCCGACCTCGCGACCAACGTGGCCGACCGCGCCATCGAGCTGAACGACGAGCCGCAGCTCAAGCCGTTCATCGACCTCCCGCTGATGGCGCGGCGGGCGCAGCAGATGGTGCGCGCGGCTCTCGACGCGTTCGTGCAGCGCGACGCCGCCTCGGCCCGCGCGGTCATCGCGATGGACGACGAGCTGGACCGGCGCATGGAGCAGATCTTCCGGGAGCTCCTCTCGTTCATGATCGAGGATCCGAAGACGACGACGCGCGCGCTGCGCCTGATGTTCGTGGCGAAGTACTTCGAGCGCATGGGCGACCAGGCGACCAACATCGGCGAGCAGATCGTGTTCATGACCGAGGGCCGCCTGATCCGGCACCCGGCGATCACCGCCGACAAACCGGGCCCGCCGAAGCCATGAAGCGTATCCTCGTCGTCGAGGACGATCCGGACATCGCGCTGTCGCTGCGGCTCAAGCTCGAGCGGGAGGGCGGGTACGCCGTCGATGTCGTCGCGGACGGCGCCGACGGTCTGCGGAAGGCGATCGACCGCCCCCCCGATCTCGTGGTGCTCGACCTCAACCTTCCGGGAATGGACGGGTTCGAGGTGTGCCGGCGCTTGCGGAAGGAGCCGGAGACCGCGAGCGTGCCCGTGATCATGCTCACCGCCCGCATCGGAGAGGACGACCGCGTGGCGGGGCTCGACCTGGGGGCGGACGACTACATTACCAAGCCGTTCTCCCCGAAGGAGGCCGTCGCGCGCGTGAAGGCGGTGCTGCGCCGCTCCGACCGCGCCGAAGACGCGGACGCCCTCTCCGACGAGCCGCTGCGCGTCGACATCGCGGCGCGGCAGGCGACCCTCGACGGGCGCGCGCTCGCCCTCACCCGCAAGGAGTTCGACCTCCTCGTCGAGCTGATCCGGCGCCGCGGACGCGTCCTCACGCGCGAGCGCCTGCTCGAGATGGTCTGGGGGTA
>DATKHQ010000188.1:0-11009 GCA_035510175.1 Candidatus Sulfotelmatobacter sp.
CGGGTCGGCGCGGAGCTGTACGGCGGGCTCGGCGAGCAGGGAAACCTGACGCTGTCCGGGACGTCGCATTATCTGGCTCCCGTCGTTTCGTGGGAGGTCGGAAAGGCGACGACGCTTCGTCTGTCTCCCGCGTTCGGCCTCACGAGCTCGAGCGCCCCGCTCCTGCTTCGCATCGGCTTCACCTACGAGTTCGGGAACGTCGGTCCGAGGATCGGAGGATGGCGATGAGACGGATCACGCTGGCGTGCGCCGCCTGCGTCGGCCTGGGGCTCGCCGCGGCCGCGGCGATGACGAGCGAGATCGAGATCGGCGACCCGGAGATTCATCTCAGCCTCGCGGGGGCCCCAACGGACCAGGGCGCCCGGGAGAACCCGCTCGCCTCCGATCCGAACGCCGCGCGCGCCGGCGGGAAGCTCTACGCGCGTCACTGCGCCTCGTGCCACGGCGCCGATCTTCAGGGCACGCGCCGGGCTCCGGGCCTTCGGACCGAGGCGGTGGGCCAGGCCTCCGCCGGCGAGATCGAGTGGTTCCTGCGGAACGGGCGCATGCGCACGGGGATGCCGTCCTGGTCGGGCCTCCCCGAGGCGCGGCGCTGGCAGATCGTCTCGTTCCTTCAGTCGAAACGCTGATCCTGGAGTCTCACTTCCCGCCGAAACGCAGGCTCCGCCGCTGCTCCGCGACGATCTCGTCGCCGCCCCGGACCACCACCCGGTAGTCGGCCAGCGCCCCGGGCGCGGTCCCGGCGCGGAGCACGTCGACGATCTCCAGGCACGCCGCGTCGTCCGGTGCCAGCGTCATCGGGGCGAACTCGCCCTTCGCCGTTCCCTCGACCCTGCGATCGATCGTGAGCGGGCCCTTCGCCTTCGGACCGCGGCAGACGACCGACTGCAGCGCGACTCCGCTTCCAGGATCGATCGCCTCGTCCGGGTCGATCGCCGTGGACAGCCCCGAGTGCGCTTCCCCGTCCTTCGAAACCGCGGCGTCTCTCATCTGCACGACGGCGATCGGTGCGATCACCGCGGCTCCCTTCCCGGGATCGGGCCACTCGCCCTCCATGCTCGTCGAGACGACGTCGTCGGCGGCGCGGTCGTAGGCGACGCCCACGATCCTGACGGGCCCCGGCGCGAGCGACAGCGCGTGCTCGAGGACCAACGGTCGCACGGGTCCTCCCGAGGCGATCGTGTTCGACACCGCATCGACGACGCGCTCGTCCTGGATCACGGAGGCCCCGAGGTCGATCCCGGCGGCCGGGGCGAGCTCGGGGAGCACGCGAATCTGGAGGCTCGCCTGCCAGGTCCGGCCCGTGGCTCCGCGCGGGATCAGCGCGAGGCGGACCGATCGCCCCTGGTCCAGCCGGGGCGACGCGAAAGCCGAGAGCAGGCGCGCGGAGAGGATCGCGGACTCGCTCGCGATGACCACGCGCCCCTGGATGTCGACCTTCACGCCCGGAACGAGCGCCTTGAGCGAGACCGGCAGCGGCTGATCCTTCGGGAGATCCCCCGGCGGGAAGCTGACGATGTACGGGCAGCCGACGCGCTCTTCGATGCGCTTGGCCATCAGCTCGGCCGGCGTGTTCCGCAGGAAGGCGGCGCCCCCGGTCTCGAGCGCCAGCGTGACCAGCGTGTCCTGCGCGTGCCGGATGCGAATGGCGTCGCTCGACTGCAAGCCCTGTGCTTCGACGGTGAACAGATGCGCGCTCGCGCCGAGAGCGGACGCGATGATCGCGTCGATCTCGGCGTACGCCCCCTGGGTCGTGGCGTCTCCCTCGGCGCCCGTGACGAGCAGGTAGTGCAGACCGGCCAGCTGCCTGAGCGTATCGCCGAAGTAAACGACCCCTTTCGGCGGCGCCGCCTCGACCAGCCCGTCCATGACGATGCCGATCCGGGCCTTCGTCCGCCGCACTTCCTGGTACTCCTCCCGCGCGTAGTCCCGGGCCATTGCCTGCGCGGTCGTCGTGAACCCCGCCTTCATGAGCGCGTACAGGCCGGCGATGCGGAACTCCTCGGTCACGGCGTACGTCTCGATCGCCCGTCCGTCATTCCGCATCGCGCCGAGACCGGCCTTCAATTGAGCGCGGTCCTCCGTGGGCGCGACGACCGTCACCAGCTCCCGCCCGCTCGACACGACGGCACCCTTGGCGCCATTGACGATCAGCCGGTCCACGAGCGATTCCGCGGTCTCGATCGCGCGATCGCGCCCGCCCTGGGTGAGATGCGTCTGGTCGAAGAAGAAGACGATCGTCGGGTGCAACACCGGAGTCGGCGGCGGCGGTTCGCCCGGAGCCGCGCCCGGCTCCTGCGAGGCCGCGGCCGCGTTCGACGTCCCGCCGCACGCCCGGTCGAAGAGAAACCCGGTGACCGGATGCCCTCCGACGGTCAGCTCGAAGTCGGCCGCGGTCAACGCGCGCCCGAGCGGCTCCTTTTCCCGGACGATGGCATCGATCTGCACGAGCCGGACGCTGACCCGCTCGGTCTGCTTGATCGCGACGGGCGGAGGCGGTGCGTCGGCGGCGTGGACGGCGGGAGGAACGGACACGAGAATGACGGAGAACAACGCTCCACAGCCGATGCGACGGCGGATCCCCGCGGCCATGAGCCGGACGTTAGCACGGATAGCGGGGGGCGCCAGGCGCCGTTGCGTGGCGGTGGATCGGGCGCATACTTACTTTCATGAAACAAGGACTCGGACGAGTCGCTCTGGCGTGTGTCGCCGTCAGCTTGCTGGGCGCGGCTTCGGTGGCGCGAGCCGCCGATGACGAGCCCGCCGTCCCGGCGGACAATCAGGATCTTCGACCCCGCCTCGTCGCGCTGCGGGAGCCGGACTACCCGATGAACGCGCGAAGCCAGGGTCTCGAGGCAAAGCTCGTCTATCGCGGCGTCGTGGAACCCACCGGTGTCTTCGACAGCTTCGTGCTCGCGTCGTGCGAGGTGTGGAAGAAGGGTGCCAAGCCGGACCCCACCCTGCGCGGGCAGTGTTCCTCGTTTGCGGTCGCCGCGCAGAAAGCGCTGGGGCAGTGGCTCTACACACCCGCAACGAAGGACGGCGAGCCCCTCGCGGTGTACCACACCGAGGCGGTGCACTTCCGGCTCCCCGGGCGCTAGTTCGAGATCGCTCCTTCTTTCCGTCCGCCGTGTCAGTGGGAATGCAGCCGGCTTCGTCGCCGGAGCAAGCGGATCGCCACGACGGCGAGCAGCCCGAAACCGAAGGTCACCGGCAGCACGGCGTACAGGATCGAGCGGATCCCCCGGGGAAGGACGACGAACGCCTGGTGCTCGAGCCAAACGGCGAGGACCGCCAGCGCGGCGAGCGCGCCGCCGAGCGCGATCACGCGCGGCCAAGGCCAGGATCGGTGCGTGCCATTCCCTTGCGGAGCGCGTCCCACGTCGAGAATCTCCCGGGCCGCTGCCGCATCTTCGGGCCTGACCAGGACGGACACGCCCCCCATCCACAGCTCCGGCTGGACGCGGCCGGCGTCGTCGCGCTTCACGATGGCCTCGATGCCGGCGGCCCGGAGCGCCGCGACGGCCGCCTCGGCGTCGAAGGCGTTGACGAACCTGGCGATTTCGGTGAGTACGGTCTGTTCCATCGCGATCCCTCTCCGCCGGATGAAACGTCAACGGAGCTTCGCGGTTCCCAGGCGCCGAGCCCTAGTTCGCGATCGCCGTCCCGCCGCTCGATAGCGGGACGGGATTTCGCGCGGCGCCATCCACGGTGACGGTGTACATCCCCGGGGGAAGGTCATCGAAGATCCACGCCCTCCCCACGTCGGGAAGATCTCCCGAGGCGACGGTGATCCAGGAGCCGCTCCAGGTGAACCCGGTCGCGTCGACCACCTCCGGCGCTATCTTTCCGACTGCGGAAACTGGGACAACGAGCCTTCCCCCGCGGACCACAGGGAGATCGACGGTGACCTCGCCGTCCGGTACCTCGACCGAGGCGTGCGCCGCTCCGAACCCTTCGACGTGAAACAGAACCTCGGCGGGCCCGGGAGGGAAGTTTGGGCAGTCGCCCTGGTTCGACACGGGGGCTGTCGACGCTGCCCTCCCGTCAATCCTGCACGTGAAGGTACCTGCGAGCCCGGGCGGATCGGTCAGCAGCCGGACATGAATGATCCCCTTTCCGGATTTCGTCTTCGGCGTGAGAAGCACGCGCCTCGAAGTCGTGCCCTCTCCCACCCCCAGCGGCGCGTCGTATCGCTCGTAGGCGTCATCCGAGATCGAGAGCGCGTAGGTCCCGGGGCCCGCGACGACCATGCGTGCGACGCCGGCGGGATCCGTCATGCTGGAGAGGCATCCGCCGGAGCCGACCTGTAGATCGAAGCCGAGATCTCCAGGACTCCCCCACGCCGTCGTGCCGCCGATCCCCCCGCACTTCGCTCCGGCTGGACTGACGTACACCGCGACCTGCGGGACCGGCTCGTTTCGATCGGCCCGGAGCACAGTGACCTCGACCCGGGCCATGCGCAGCTCGAAGTCGACCCGCGTCGGCCCCGAGGCCGGAAGCGTCACGGTCTTCTCCGCACGACCGTCTTCTCCTATGGCAACGACGCGCCACGGTCCCTCGGCGAGACCGTCGAAGCGATACGCGCCGTGCTGGTCGGTGAACACGCCTCCGAGCCCACGCTCGAAGTTTCCTCGATCCTCCTGGCCCGCGTGGACCAGGACTCTGGGAGCGGGGGCCTGATCGGCGGTGACGACACCCTCGATCCACGGCGCGTCGTCGAGGGCCATGTCGACGGTCTGTCCCGCGACGAGCGTCACGTCGCGCACCGTCGCGGAGGAGAGCGATACGTGCGCGGACCCCGCGGCGAGGCCTTCGATCGTCGTCACCCCGGCCCCGGTGACCGGTGCCGCCCGACCGATCCCCATGCCGTCGATGACCTGGAGACTCCGCGACGAACTCTCTCGGGCACTGTAGTGGACGCGCAGGCCGGCAGGCTCCCCGACCACGACGGTGAGATCCCCCTGCTTCTGCGCGTTGGCCGGAGAGCGCTCGATCCCGGGGGCCGTGCCGGGGTGCAGGGCGATGAGGCACTGCTCGGGCTCGACCTCCGCGGCGATCTCGAAGGCGCCGTCGGCGCCCGAGACGGTCTCCGCCGTGATGCGCGCTCGATCGAGATCCTCCACGTCCCAGCGCGGGACGAGGAGCACGCGCGCGCCGGCGACGGCAGCCCCCGAGGCGGTCACGACGTGGCCGCGAAGGGGAGCGGCGGGATCGAGCACGAAATCGACGGTGCGCTCCGCACGGCGGCTCTCGACGACGACGTGTTCCGCCGCGGGCGAGGCGAATCCCATCGCTGTCGCGGTGAGGTCGTAGGCGCCGTCGGGAACCGCCTCGAGCGCGAACGTCCCGTCGGCACCGGAGCTCGCGGGCAACGCGTACTTGGCCCCGGCGCCGGCGAGCTTGATCGAGGCGCCCGCGATCGGCCCGCCGTCCCGATCGCGGACCGTCCCGGTGACGACGGCTCCTCGCGTGACCTCGATCGTGAACGGCGAGGCGGCGATCGGAAGCCCGCTCTTCCAGACGGGAATGAAGCCCTCGGCCCTGACCTCCGCCGTGATCGACGCCGCCCTGGGAAATCCGACGAGATCGACGCTCCCCGCGTCGTCCGTCGTCCCCTCGGCGCTCAGCACTAATCCGGCAAGCCCACGCGCGGTCACCTTCGCCTTGGGGACCGGATGACCCGCGGGATCGCGCACCATCACGCGTATCGCCTCGCCGGTCTTGACTCGCACCGACCCGAGGTCCGCGGTCGACCCGGGTGCGGCGCGCTCGATTGCGACGCGCATCGACATCCCCGGCGACGGGACGATACTCAGCGTACCGGCGATCGATGGAAACGGCCCGATCGTGAGCGTTCCGTCCGGTGCGCATGTCCCCTTGGTCCCTCCACCCGGAACGGCCTCGGCAAGCCGGCGCACGTCGGCCGGGACGATCTCGAGCGTGGCTTTGCACCCCACCGGTCGGTTCTTCTCGTCGACGAGCTTCGCCTTGAGGCGCACCGGCTTGGCGAGCGTCAGCTCGACGGGAGCCGCGCCGGGGCGTTCGACGAGAGTGCCGTCGATCCCGCGCGGCTCCTTCCAGTCCCCGGCCACCAGGAGCGTCTCGTTGCCCGAGGGTGCGGCGACGCTCGCCGCGCCCTTGTCGTCGGTCACGACTGACTTGGCCTCCGTCGGTCTGCATGCCCAGGCACCGATCGTCGTCCCATCGGAATCGCCGCCGCCCCGGTGCACGGCGTCCGCGGCACCGGAGAACGTCCGCACGTGGACGCCCGAGGCCGGCTTGTCGCCGGCTTCCTTGACTCGAACGGCGATCGTCATCGGATCGCGCCACGCCGGGTTCACCGAGTGGCGGCCCGCTCCGAGCGCTCCGAGATCCGCCCGGCACGACCAGCCGTCGGCCGCGCGCGTGAGCTCGAGACCGTAGCGACCGGGCGCGACGGCGGGGAGCGTGAAACGCGCCACCGCAGTGTCGCTGCTCTTGCCCACCGTGAGCGTCGTCGCCGGGCCTGCCGCCCCTGCCTTGCGAAGGGCGAATGCGATTCCCGAACCGATCACGCTCGCCGGCAGCTCACCCGCCACGACGAGGCCGCGCCGGAGCGTGCACCTCGACGCGTCGCCCTCGAGGTTGATTTCGGAGGTGAGGTATCCCGCGGCGTCGCACCGCGCGCGCTTGCAGGGGCTCGGCATGTCGGCCACGCCGTCCTTGCTCGCCACCGGTTCGGCGGAGGGCGGCTCGAGGCAGACGGCGGTGGCCTCGGCGATCGGCTTGCCGTCGGGATCGCTGATTGAGAGCACAGCGCTTGCCGCCGGCGCCCGCATGGCGGCCATTATGAGCACCACGCCGAGCACGACCATGCGCGCGATCTCGGCCGGCTCGGGATGCTTCACAGCGGCGCCTCCCGGGATTCCCGTGAAGCGTACGCCCGTTCCTGATAGGCCTTGCGACCAACTTGGTTCGGGCTTTGCGGACCTCGCGAGTTATGCTTCGGCGGGAACAAGGGCGGGACCGATTTTTGGTTCGCCACGCAGGTACCAAGATGCGGCCACTACTCCGGAAGATCCGCCGTCTCTCGTTCGGCCTGGGCGCGGCGACCTTGCTCTCGATCACGTCCCCCGCATGGCCCGCCGAGGATGACTTCGTGCTGCCCGCGAACGCCCGGGGGGTCACGCCGCCGAAGCTCGTGGCGCGTCGTGAGCCGAACTACCCCGAGGCGCTGCGCAAGAAGAAGCTAGAGGCCAGGCTCGTCTTCCGGGGGATCGTGCGCCGCTCGGGCGCGCTCGACACTCTCACCATGTTGAATTGCGACATTCGGGACCGACACGGGATCGCGCTGACCCAGAAGGAGGCCAGCAAGTACTGTCTTGAAGCTCAGGCCGCTGCGGAGGAAACGCTCAGCGCGTGGCGCTACGAGCCCGCACAGCGGTACGGGGAGCCAGTGGACATCTACTACAGCGTGCGGATGGACTTCCGACTCCGCTAGCGCCCGTTGAATCTGTGTCCACGTCGATCAGTTCGCGATCGCCGTCCCGCCGCTCGATAGCGGGACGGGACTGCGCGTCGCCCCGTCCACGGTGACCGTGTACATGCCGGGCGGAAGATCGTTGAACACCCAGGCCTTCCCGACGTCGGGAAGGTCCGTGGGGATGCCGGCGATCCAGGCGTCGTGCCGTGCCGCTCCCCCCCAGGAGTATCCGCTCGCGTCGACGACGTCCGGCGCGCTCGCACCGATCGTCGAAACGGGGACGATCAGCTTGCCGCCGCGGACGACCTGGAGATCCACCGTCAGCTCAGCACCCTCGGTGACGTCCACCGAGGTGTGCGCGGCCCCATACCCGTCGACATGGAAAAGAATCTCGAGAGGTCCCGGCCGCGCGTTGGAGCAATCGTCCTGGACCGACACGGGAGAGTTCGAGCTCGTCGATCCGCCGGCGATGCACGTCAGCGTGCCCGCAAGTCCTGGCGGATCGGTCAGCAGGCGGACGTGAACGGTCGCCCTGTCCGACTTCGGCTTCGATTTCGGGGTCAGCAGGATGCGCCGCGTGGTGGTTCCGCTCCCGACGCCGAGCGGAGCATCGTACGGCTCGTAGCCGTCGTCGGAGATGCTGAGCGCATACGTTCCCGGACCCGCAAGCACCACGCGCGCAACGCCGGCGGCATCGGTCGTCGCCGACAGACATCCGTTGTCGCCGACGTTCAAGTCGAACCCCAGATCGCCGGGGTCCCCCCACGCGGTCGTGCTTCCTATCGACCGGCACGTCGCACCGGCCGGGCGAACGTTCATCCCGAGGTAGGGAATCGGTTCCATCCGGTCGGAGCGGAGCACGGTGATCTCGGCCCGCGCCATCCGGAGGTCGAAGTCGAGGCGCGTGGGACCTGCATCGGGAAGTGTCACCACCTTCTCTCCGCGCCCGTCCTCGCCGATCGCGACGACGCGCCAGAGCCCCTCGCCGAGGCCGTCGAGGCGATAGGCGCCGCTCTGATCGGTGAACACGCTGCCGCGTCCCGAATACGATCCCTCCCCTTCCTTGGTGGCGTGGACGAGGACGCGCGGCGCGGGCGCCTGATCGGCGGTCACGATGCCTTCGATCCACGGCCCGTCGTCGAGCGTCACCTCCGCGATCTGACCGGCCGCCAGGGTGACCGCGCGCTCGGCCCCGGGCGAGAGAGAGACCTTGCCTTCACCCGGCGCGAGCGTGTCGATGAGCGTCTCGCCGCCTTCCGTGACCTGGGCCGAGTGGCCGAGACCGAGGCCATCGGTGACCCGGATCCGGCGGGACGTTCCCGCCCGGAGCGAGGTGTGAACGCGCAACCCCGCCGGATCTCCAAGGACGACGGACACGTCCCCCTGCTTCTGAGCATTCGCCGGAGCCCGCTCGACGCCGGGAGCCATGCCGGCATGAACGGCGACGAGCAGGAGGGACGGGTCGACGTCGATCGCGAACTCGAAGCTCCCGTCCGAGCCGGAGAGCGTCTCCATGGTGGCGCGCGCGGACTCGAGATCCTCCACCTCGTACTGCGGGATCAACATCACCCGCGCTCCCGCGACGCTCGCCCCCGACGCCGTGACCACGTGGCCTCGAAGGAAGGGAGCGGGGTCGAGCACGAGCTCGACGGGATGGTCGAGACGCCGGTTCGCCAGGGCGACGTGCACGGGCTGCGATGCCGCGAACCCCGCCGCGCTCCCCATCACGTCGTACTCGCCGTCGGCGACGGCCTCGAGCGAGAACGTGCCGTCGGCCGCGGAGCTGGCCTGCGAGCTCGAGCGCCCGCGGGTCGCCGCGATCCTCACCGTCGCGCCGGAGATCGGAGCCCCGTCCCGGTCGTGCACGCTCCCCGTGACGACACCCCCCGGCGTGACCACGATCGTGAACGGCGATCCGGAGATCGGCAGGCTGTCCTTCCACACGAATATGAAGCCGCTCGCCCGGACCTCGATGTGCATCGAGGCGCCCTTCGGAAACCCGACGAGATCGACGTCGCCGGATTCGTCGGTCGTTCCCGCGACGCTCAACACGACGCCCGCCATCCCGCGCGCGACCACCTTTGCCTTGCTCACGGGGTGTCCCTCGGGATCGCGCACCATCACGCGGATCGCCTCGCCGGTCTTGACGTGAAGGGCGCCCAGATCCGCCGTCGTCCCCGCGGCCGGAGCTTCGAGCGCGATCCGCATCGGCATTCCGGGGCTCGGAACGATCTGCAGCGTGCCCGCGATCGAGACGAAGGGACCGATCGCAAGCGTTCCGTCGAGCGCGCACGTGCCCTTCGTCTCTCCTCCGGGAACCGCCGCGACGAGTTTCTGCAATACGGGCGAGGCGATCTCGAGCGTGGCCTTGCACCCCACGGGATGGTCCTTCTCGTCGAGGAGCTTGGCCTTGAGCCGCACCGGCTTCGCGAGCGTCAGACCGACGGGCGTCGCCGACGGACGGTCGACGAACTCCGCGTCGATCCCGCGCGGGTCCTTCCAGTCGCCGGCCACGACGAGCGTTTCCTCGCCGGATGCCGCCACGACCGAAGCGCTGCCCGAGGCGTCCGTGACCGCCGGCTTCGCGGACACCGGGCCGCAGGCCCATGCTCCGGCGGTCGCAGAGCTTTTCTCATCGTCTTGATGTGGCGCCGGAAAGGCGCGGACCCGAATGCTGGACGCCGGCTTGTCGGCGGCCTCCTTGACGCGCACCGCGATCGTGAACGGATCGCGCCAGGCTGGGTTCACCCGGCGACGTCCCGCGGCGAGGGGGCCGAGATCCGCCCGGCACGACCAGCCGTCCGCCGCGCGCGAGACCTCGAGCGCGTACCGGCCGGGTGCGACGGCAGGAAGCGTGAATCGCGTCACGGTCGGAGTAGAAGGCTTCGCGATCGCGATGTTCGCCGCGGCGCTCGTTGCCGCCACGCCACGGAGCCCGATCTCGACTCCGCCGCCGATCGCGGAAGCCGGAAGCTCGCCCTCGACCACGAGACCCTTCCGGAGCGTGCACGTCGAAGACTCGCTCTTCACCTCGATCTCGGACGTCAGATATCCCGCCGCGTCGCAGCGCGCGCGACGGCAACCGGCCGGTAGCTTCGCGAGTCCGTCCTTGCTCCTGACGGGCTCCGCGGAAGCCGGATCGAGGCACAGCGCCGATGCTTCCGCGACCGGCTTTCCGTCGGCGTCGGCGATCTTGAGCGCGGCGGAAGCGTCTCGCGCGGCGACCAGGGCGAAAGCGGCGCTGACGAGGGCGGTTCCGATCGGAGACCGCATGGGATCTCCCCCTCGGGGGATCCTACCTCCGAACCTTCGGCGCCGATCCGGCCGGAAGCGTGCACCCGCCGTAGCACCCGGTGCACCGGACTGCCGTCGTGACCGTCACGACCTGGCACGGGAGCACGCTGAAGGCCGTGCAGTTGGTGCCGGTGTCCAGGGAATACGTCGTCGTCAACGGCTCGGAGGTGAACATCGAGTCCGAGGTGAACGTCCCGATGTATCCCGACGTCGCCTCCTTGTACTGACATCCGTCCCCGGCGAGGAAGAA
>DATKHQ010000189.1:0-4503 GCA_035510175.1 Candidatus Sulfotelmatobacter sp.
TAACGCCCAGGCCCGGAAACGGGACGGACAGTGCAACAGAGAGGAGACCGCCGGTCGCGTGCCTCGTCGCGGGCCACCTCGCGACGCGCCTCACGGCGCGGCCGGCAAGGGTGAAACGGTGCGGTAAGAGCGCACCAGCGCCGGCGGCAACGCCGGCGGCTCGGCAAACCCCACGCGGAGCAAGACCAAATAGGGGAGCGTTCGAGGCCGGCCCGGCCGAGGCTCCCGGGTAGGTTGCTGGAGGGCGGGGGAGACCCCGCTCCAAGAGGAATGGCCGTCACCCCCCATCCAGGGGACAGAATTCGGCTTATGGACGACTTCGGCGACGCCCGTTCCCGTCCGGTCCCGGTGGCAGGGACCGGCGGGAGCGGATTTTAGAAACCTTCCACGATGCCGACTCGAAAACCGGTCCTGCGGCGCGGCGATCGCATCGGCATCGCGGCGACCGGCTTCGCCGTCCGCGAGGCGGCGCTCGACGCCGGTCTCGCCGAACTGCGATCGCTCGGGTTCCAGCCGGTCGAGGGCGCCGCGACGCGCTCGCGCTGCGATTACTTCGCGGGAGACGACGAGGCGAGGGCGGCGGATCTCCTGGCGATGTGGGACGACCCCGATCTCGCCGCGGTCTGGTTCGCGCGCGGCGGGTACGGGACCGCGCGGATTCTGGACAAGCTCGACCTGAGACGCTTCGCGCGCGATCCCAAGCCGATGCTCGGCTACAGCGACGTGACCGCGCTCTTCGCGTCGCTCCTCAACCGCGCGCGCGGCGTCTACTTCCACGCGCCCCTCGTCGCGAACCTCGGGCAAGAGCGCGGGTTCCACGCGCCCTCGCTGCGGGCGATGCTTGCGGGACGGCCGGTTACGTGGCGGTTCGGCAAGGGCCACGCGCTCGCACGGGGCCGCGCCAAGGGACGCGTGATGGGCGGAAATCTGACGGTCCTCGTCCACCTGCTCGGCACCGCGCACATGCCGGACCTCGCGGGCTCGATCCTCTTCCTCGAGGAGATCGGCGAGGAGGCGTACCGCCTAGACCGCCTCTTCAATCACCTCCGGATGGCCGGGGCGCTCGCGAAGGTGCGCGCGGTCGTGCTCGGGCATTTCCTCGTCCCGCCGACCAAGCGCGAGTTTCCCCCGGACCGTGACGCCTTCGAGGTGCTGAGGGACCATCTCCTGCCCTTGGGTGTTCCTGTCGTGGCGGGATTCCCCGCTGGCCACGGCCAGGGCTCATGGACGCTCCCGCTCGGAGGCGAGGGAGCACTCGACACGGCGCGCGGGACGCTGACGCTCGATCCTCGCCCCGTGTCATGACCCGGCGGGTTCGCCTCGATCTCGCCTACGACGGGACGGCCTTTTCCGGGTGGCAGGTCCAGCCCGGATTGCGCACGGTTCAGGGCGTCATCGAGGACGCGCTGAAGCGCCTCCACGGCGGCAGCCCGGTCCGCATCCGCGGCGCGGGACGGACGGACGCGGGCGTCCACGCGAGGGGGCAGGTCGCCGACGCGCTCGTCGACGATCGCCTGGCCGACGCCGAGATCGAGCGTGCGCTGTCCGGGATCCTCCCCGAAGACGTTCGCGTGATCCGCGTGGCCACCGTGCCGGACGGCTTCCACGCGCGGCACGATGCGATCGCGAAGACGTACGCCTATCGCCTCGACCGCTCGAGGCACGGCGACCCGTTCCTGATGCGCTTCGCGCTCCACGTCCCATACCCGCTCGACGAGAGCGCGATCGACGCGGCGCTCGCGCTTCTTCCGGGAACGCGCGACTGGTCGGGATTCACGGGGGCCGCGTGCGAGATCGAGGACCGCGTCCGCACGATGACCGACGCGCGGCGCGTCGGCGGAGACGCGGATCGGACCGACCTCGTCTTCACGGCGGACGGTTTCCTCACGCACATGGTGCGCAATCTCGCCGGCACGGTCCTCGAGATCGGCCGCGGCGCGATGCCGGTCGAGCGCGTGATGGAAATCCTGGAATCCCGCGACCGGACCCGCGCCGGCCCGACCGCGGCCGCGAAGGGTCTCGTCCTCGAGCGTGTGACGTACGGCGCCGCTAGCCGGACCTACCGAGCGGGTGGCGCTCCAGAATCCGTTTGACGATCATCTCGCCTTCCGCTTCATCGATCGACCTCGCAATACCAATTGTCTTGGCACCGTAGTCGAAGGCGATCGCGCCGGGAGCAAATCCCCAAGCCGCCAGACCTGACCCTCCCCACGGGCCATTGACCCGGGCTATCGCCGTCAGGTTCCGGACACTCGACAGGTCATATTCTCGTCGGTGGCTCGTGACGCCGCCGCGAGAGCGGGGGACGTCCCCCAATCGGACCTGTTATCTCCTGAACATCCCCATCCTCTTCAACACCTCCGCCAGATCCCCCCGATGCGCCGCTTCGCGTCCGGGGAGCGGCTTGCCGTCGCGGTCGATGACGTGGAACCCGAGATTCGTCGCCTCGGTGCCGAAGACGGCCGTCTCGTCCGGGCCGACGACGGCGGCCTCGTCCCAGCTCGCGACGACGAAGCGGTCGGGGCCCGACGCAGCGGTCAGGGGCGTGCCGTGGCTGTAGTCGGACGGCGGGTTCGTGACGCCGAGCGCCTCGAAGATCGTGGGGACGACGTCCTCGTGCGCGGTGGGGCGCTCGATGCGCCGCGGCCCGACGCCGGGGACGTGCACGACCAACGGCGTCTCGAGCTGCCACCGGTCGAAGGCGCTGTTGTGGCCTACGAAGCCGCTCTCGCCGAACTCCTCGCCGTGGTCGCCGCACACGACGACGATCGTGTCGTCCATCAGGTTGCGGCGCGACAGGGATTCGAGCAGGCGCCCGATCTCCCGGTCGGCGTAGTGGAGCGCGTTCGTGTAGCGGTTGAACAGGAGCGGGAGCTGCTCCGAGTGCCCCGCGGCGATGCGGACGTAGTCGAGCTGATCGGGCGGCAGCGTCGGGACGAAGATCTCGTCCTCCGGCGGGTAGAGGTACGGCTGATGCGAGGCGTCGTAGAACGAGAATATGAAGAAAGGAGAGGGCGCCTTGTCGAGGAAGCTCTCGATCGCCTCGGTCTGGAGACGATCCCGCTCGTACCGCTCGCCGGGCCAGGAATCGGTGATCGTGTCCGCGATGTCGCGGAAGACGATCTGGCGGAACTCGGGGTAGTGGAGATCGGTTCCCGAAAGGATGCGGAACGCGTAGCCGCGCTCGCGCAGGGCCGAGATCAGGAGCGGCGGACGCGCCTCCTCGCGAAACGACCGCCACAGCGTCCCGTCGAGCCCGTAGAGCAGCGAGAACACGCCGAAACGGCTCGCGTTGCCGCCGCTGAGATTGTTCGTGGCGTAGAGCTCGCCGGCCGCCCAGCGGGCGACGTTCGGCATCACGTGCACGTCGAGCAGGTCGGAGCGCAGTCCCTCGACCGCGACGATCGCGACGTTGAGGCGCTTCGCATCGGGCCGGAATGACAGCGGAGCGCGCGGGTAGGCGAGCTCGCTTCCAGTTGCCGACAGCGCGACGCTCCCCGAATCGACGGGGTGGAGGCCGAGACCTTTCGCGAGGAACTTGTTGAGCGAGACCGGCCGGTAGAGCGGGATCAGGCTCCTCACGCGCATCAGGTCGGCGCGGCCGGCAAACGAGGCCCACGCGAAGGTGGTCTTGTCGAGGAGGACGATCGCGAGCATCCCGAGGACCGCCGGGCGGGCGAGACGGCGGGCGGTCGGCGCGTGAGTCCTCGCGATCTTCCCGAGAACCATCCATCCCACGGTCAGATGGAGCCCCCACACGATCGCCGCGATCGACGCCGCCGAGACCCACGTCCCGCCGCCGAGCGTGAACGAATCGCCCCCGCCCGGCGTGGCCAACAGGTTGACGACCATCCCGTTCACGTGGATGCGGAAGATCCGGTAGATCACGCCGTCGGCGTAAGCGAAGAACGTCAGCGATGCGAGCACGGCGGGAGCGAGGAGGAAGGTGACCGGGTCGCGCCTGGCCACGCACACCGGGATCGCGAGGACCGCGCCGAGGACGGATGCGAGGAGGATGCCCGTCGAGACGAGCGCCAGCGCACCGTAGGCCGGCGCCGTGGCGACGAACCCGCGTCCCGCGATCGCGAATGCGGCTGCGGCAAGGACGACCTGGACGAGAAGCCACGCCGCGTGGTCGCCGGCGGAGGCGCGCGTGGGAAGGGGAGGCACCGGGCGATCTTACTGGTACGATGCGCCGCCATGGGACGCGTTCTCGTCACCGGCGGGGCGGGGTACGTCGGCAGCCACGTCGTCCGGCGCCTGCAGGAGGCCGGGCGCGAGGTCGTCGTCCTCGACGATCTGTCCGCCGGCCACCGCGCCGCGGTCGGGCACGTCCGGCTGATCGAGGCCGACTACGGCGATCCCGCGGCGCTCGACGGGGCTCTCGGAGGAGGCGACGTCTCCGCGATCGTGCACATGGCGGCGAGCGCTCTGGTCGGGGCGTCGATGTCGGATCCCGGCTCGTACTACCGCAACAACGTCGTCCGGTCGGTCGAGCTGCTC
>DATKHQ010000190.1:0-5881 GCA_035510175.1 Candidatus Sulfotelmatobacter sp.
CGCGGGGGCGCGCGTGCTCGTCGACGAGGTGTACCTCGACGCGGCGTTCGAGTGGGCGCCGCCGTCCGCCGCGACGCTCGGCGACCAGTTCGTCGTGACGACGAGCCTCACCAAGGTGTACGGGGTCGGGGGGCTGCGCGCCGGGTGGATCGTCGCCGAGCCGAAGCTCGCGGAGCGGATGTGGCACCTGAAGAACCTGTTCGGCGTCGACGACGCGCACCCCGCCGAGCGCCTCGCGCTGATCGCCCATCACCGGCGGGCTCATCTTCTCGCCCGGGCGCGCCGGATCCTCGACGCGAACCGCGCGGCCTGGCACGCCTTCCTCGCCGGGCGCGGCGCCGACCTCGACGATCGCCCCGTCCCGATCGGGACCACCGCTTTCCCGCGCCTGCGACACGGCGAGGGCGACGCGCTGGAGCGGATCCTGCGCGCGCGGTACGAGACCTCGATCGTGCCCGGGCGCTTCTTCGGCGCGCCCGAGCACGTGCGGATCGGCCTGACGGGCGACCCCGCGGAATTCCCGGAGGGGCTGGCGCGGCTCGGCCGGGCGCTCGACGACCTGCGGGAGGGGCGGGCCTAGCGGGGTGCGGCGCGCCTAGCGCGCGGGTTCGCCGAGCACGCGGCGATGCTCGGCGACCTTGGCGCTGGTGAGGATCTCCTCCTCGCCGGAGGACGACCAGTCCCAGAGCACCTCGGCGACGAGCTCGCCGTCCTCGGAGCCCTCGTCCCAGGTGAAGTTGTCTGAGCAGAGCACGCCCGCGGCGATCGCGCGGAGCCCTTCGAGCCCGAGCGCGCCGTGAAGGTGCGCGTCGCAAAGGCGCACGAGATCCTCGCACGTGAGCACGACCTCGCCGTCGAGGTCCGCGGTCAGGTCCGCGTCGGCGTCCGACTCCTCGATCGCGCGCGTCAGGTGCAGCACGTCGAGGTCGCCGTCGAAGAACTCCTTCAGCTCGCTCTCCTTCATCCGCGAGATGATACCCGATGGCGTTCCCGTCGCCGCCGGACTCACGCGCCGAGCGTGCGGCAGATGAAGGTCAGCACGTCGGTGAACTCCTCGACCTGATGGGAGAGGGCGGTGCCCATGCCGTGTCCGGTCGCGGGGTTCGTGCGCAGCAGCACCGAATTCCCCGACGAGGTGGCCCGCGCGAGGCGCGCCGCCATCTTGAAGCTGTGCCACGGGTCGACGCGCGGGTCGTTCTCCCCGGCGAGGAGGAGGACCGGCGGGTAGGCGACGCCGTCGCGCACGTTGTGGTACGGCGAGTAGGCGTGGAGCACGCGGAACATCGCCGGGTCGGCGACGCTGCCGAACTCCGTGACGTTGAACGCCCCGTTGGCGGTCTGCTCGACCCTGAGCATGTCGTAGACGCCGACGAGCGAGACGACGGCCCCGGCGAGCTCGGGGAGCTGGGTGATCATCGCGCCCATCAGGAGGCCGCCGTTGCTCCCGCCGAGGAGGGCCAGCCGCTCCCGCGCCGTGTACCCCGCGGCGACCAGGCGCCAGGCGCACGCGGCGAAGTCGTCGAAGACGTTCTGCTTCCTGAGCCGGTGCCCGTCCCGGTGCCACCGGTCGCCGCGCTCTCCGCCGCCGCGCAGGTGCGCGATCGCGTAGATCCCCCCGCGCTCGGTCCACGCGCGAAGTCGCCCCCGGAAGGCCGGTGTCGCGCAGATCCCGTACCCGCCGTAGCCGTAGAGGATCGCCGGGCTCTCGCCGTCGAGCGCGATCCCGCGCGGCTTCAGGATCGTGATCGGCACCCGCGTCCCGTCGCGGGAGACGGCCTCGTCGCGGACGACCTCGCACGCCGAGAAGTCGGCGGGGGAGTCCTCGGCCAGTGCCGTGGGGCGGGGCACCGTCGACCCGCGCGTCACGCGGAGCCAGCAAGGCGGGCGCGTGAGGCTCTGGCTCGACACCAGGGCCTCTCCTCCGGGACGCACGGCCACGTCGTCCACGACCGACAGCGGGGGCGTCGCGATCTCGCCCAGGGGCTGCCCGGAGGTGTCGAACGCCTTGACGGCGTTCGGCCCGCCCTTCTGGTAGAGGACGTACAGCCGGTCCGCGGCGCACCAGATTCCGGTTCCGTGCGCGAAGGAGGTCTGGATCGCATCCGTCTCCTCGGCGACGATTGTCCGCGCGCGCGTCGCATCGGCGGCCGGATCGAGCGGCAGTACCACGACCGATCCGCGCGGAGCCCCCTCGAACGAGACGGCGAACACCACGTCATCGCCCAGGCACGCCGCGGCCCAGCGGTCCTCGTACCTTGCGATCCTCCGCCAGCCGCCGCCGGGCTCGCGCAGCCAGTGCTCGAAGTCGCCGCCGTCGCCGTCTTGCACGGTCGCGAGAACGTGACGGCCGTCGCGGCTCCCTTCGAGGCGGATCTCGGCGATCTTCGAAAATGCGCGCCCGAGCTCGTAGCGATCCGAGGCGGGATCGGCGCCGATCTCGTGCGCATAAATCTGGACGTAGAACGGCAAGTCCTCGGGCGGCCGCTCGCCGGGGCTGGGGTAGCGCGTGTAGGTGAACGCGGTCCCGCCGGCGTTCCAGGCGAGGCTGCCCCCGGCGGTGCCGCCGTTGACGCGCGTGATCACGTCGGCGTGCTTGCGGCCATCGCGCGTCTCGAAGACGTGGACGTCTCCCGACTCGGTTCCGCCGCTCGACAGCGAGACGGCGACGCGCCTTCCGTCGAAGGCCGGCTCGAACCAGTCGATCGACGTCCCGCCGGAGGGGTCGATCGCGTTGGGGTCGACGAGCACGCGCTCGCTCGATGGATCGTCCGCCGACGCCATCACGACGAGCATCGCTTGCTCGAGCGGCGGCTGCCGCTTGACGGCGAAGAGCATGCCCCCCGCCTCTCGAAGAGCCGCGTAGCTCGGCGATCCCGCCGCCATCAGCTCGGTGAGCCGCGAGCGGAGCGCCTCGCGGCCGGGCCAGGCATCGAGCCACCGGCGCGCGTGGGTGTTCTGCGCGGCGAGCCATGCGCGCACCTCGGGATCGCCGGTCGACTCCAGCCACCGGTACGGATCGACGACCTCGTGGCCGTGGTAGCGTTCGGCGACGGGACGCTCGGCCGCGGGGGGCGGCGGCGGAAGGCCGTCGTCGTCGATGTCCGGTCCGCGCACGGGATCATTATCCATCGAGGTGTCGAGGCTCTCCGGGTACGGCTGCTCTCGGGGTACGATTCCGCACCCCGCCCGGTTTCCCGAGGAGGACGATCGATGCCCCATCTCGACCGAGAGATCCCCCTCGACGCCATCCGTCAAGCGCGAGCGCGCATCGAAGGATGCGCCGTCCGCACGCCGCTCGTGCGATTCTCCGCCGATGATCCCGCGCGCGAGATCTGGCTCAAGCTGGAGAATCTCCAGCCGGTCGGCTCGTTCAAGATCCGCGGGGCGGCGAGCGCGATGCGCGCGCTGCCTGTGTCGGAGCTGAGGCACGGGGTATCGACCGCGAGCGCGGGAAACATGGCGCAGGGGGTCGCCTGGATGGCCCGCCGGCTCGGAGTCCCGAGCACGATCGTCGTGCCGGAGGGCGCGCCGGCCGCCAAGCTCGACGCGATCCACAGGCTCGGCGGAAAGACGATCACCGTTCCGTTCGCCGAGTGGTGGCAGACGATGGTCGATCGCGGCCGCCCGGGCCTTCCGGGACGCTTCATCCACCCCGTCGCCGATCCGGAGGTGATCGCGGGAAATGGGACGATCGGCCTCGAGATCCTCGAGGACCTGCCGGACGTCGATGCGATCCTCGTCCCGTTCGGCGGCGGAGGGCTCTCGAGCGGGATCGCCTCCGCCGTGCGCGCCCTGAAGCCGGAAGCGAAGGTCTACGGCTGCGAGCCGGAAACCGCAGCGCCGCTCCACGCGTCGCTCCCTGCGGGCAAACCCACGGAGATCGACCGGAAGCCAAGCTTCGTCGACGGCTGCGGCGGGCGCGCGATGCTCCCCGAGATGTGGCCGCTCGTGCGGTCGCTCCTGGCCGGGGCCATCGCCCCGTCGATCGCCGAGATCGCGGCCGCGGTGCGCCTGATCGCGGAGAGGAACAAGGTCATCGCCGAGGGAGCGGGTGCCGTGGCGCTCGCCGCCGCGCTCGGTCCACACGCTCCGGCCGGAAAGCTCGTCTGCATCGTCTCGGGCGGCTGCATCGACCCGGCCAAACTCGCCGTGATTCTCGGTGGAGGGGTTCCGTGAGCTAGGCGGCTCCCGCGGGCGCAAACCGCGCCCCCGCGCACGCGGCGGGAATCGGCACGAGCACGCCGGCCACCAGGAACCACGCCGGCGGCGGGAGCATCATGTTGTTGGCAAGGGCGCAGAGCGTGACGAGCAGGCCGAGATAGATCGCGTGACGGTACGGCGGCCGCCGCCCGATCGACGTGGCGACGAGTCCTCCGGTCAGGCTGCCGAGCGTCCAACCGACCAGCACGACGAGGAGCGACCCGGGCGGCGCTCCGGCCATGAGCGTCCGCATGTCCTCGATGTTGGTCACCCCCTGCGCTTGCTTCGCGAGGTCGGGGTAGAGGACGTGTCCGTTGATCGCTTCGACGAGCCAGATCACGAGGAACGCGACGACGAAGCCGGCGAGGACGGCGAGAAAGCCGCGAAGCCACGGATTCATGGAACGCCCTCCTGAGTGGGAGGCCCGATCGTATCGGGGTCAGGTTCGGGCGGGGGGGGAGGCCGCTGTCGCGGCCTCCCCGGACGGTCAATACTTCCAGCCCAGGTTAAAACGGACGCCGTCGATGTTCGGCGTGCCGGCTTTGCTCGTGTCGATCCAGAGCACGTTGTAGCTCAGTTCGACGAAGAAGCGCTCCTGAATGTCCGCGCGAAGCCCGGCGGCAGCCCCGTAGGAAAAATCCGTAGCGCCGTACGTCGGCTGCCAGGTATTGCAGATGTATCCGTACCAGGGATCCCACCAGCAGCTTCCCTGCGGCGGAGCCGACGGGATGTTCGAGTCGAGCCAGGTCCATCCCAGGCTCGCCCGGACGAACGGCGTGATGTTCTTCTTGAGAATGTTGTACTGGCCCACGAAGTGCACGGTCGCGGCCTCGAGTGTGCCCGACACATCCGCCGTCCCGTCGGGTTTCCCGTCGCTGTTCGTGTCGAACGCGACGTGGGCGTTGTAATTGGCGCTGATCCAGGTGAAGTCGGCTCCCAGCATCAAGTTCTCGTTCATGTGGTAGCCGAACGCCAAGCCCCAGCCGACATCGTCGTTGAGCTTGAAGTTCGTTCCCTCTTGTCCGTCCACGGTCGTACCGGACGCGAACGTGATCGGGAACGAGAATTGCCATTTCAGCCCACGCTGACTCTCAGCCGCCGCTGTTCGCGGGGCCCAGACGGCCATCCCCAGGATGGTGGCGACAATCGCTGCCGTCCGGATGGTTCGCTGCCTCGGTCGGGTGCGCATCGTTCCTCCTTTCGAGCCGTGCTCGGACACGGCCGCAGAGTCTACTCCGGTTTCGTCCGAAACGGGTTTGTTCTTGTAAAGCCCGCGGGAAGCGCTGGGGAACCCCCGTAAAAGGCTAGAATCCGGCGACACAGGGAACTCGGACAATCCGCCGGCGGGATCGGCCGCTCACCCGCCGCTCCCCTTGAAACGATCGGCCTCGTCGGCGAAGAGGACGTTGAAGCTGGTCAGCGAGCCATAGCACGCCGTGATGTAGCCCTGGAGCTTGACCTTCAGCTCGTCCGGAACCTCGGCCGAGTTTACCTGCTGCTCGAGAACCCGTAGCCGGTTCCTCAGCATCACGATTTTCGAGAAGAACGTCTCGATCGGCCAGGACTTCGCCTGGAGGCCTTCGCGCCCCGGCTTGAGGATCAACTCTCCGCCGCGCCATTTGTCCGCCGGCGCCACGGGAGTGAGGCCCGATTCTTCACGGATCACGCGGCGGAGCAGCCA
>DATKHQ010000191.1:0-14156 GCA_035510175.1 Candidatus Sulfotelmatobacter sp.
GGAGGGGACCACTGCAACGCATGGACCACATCACGAAGCGCGCCGTTCCGCGGTTTCGGCGTCCACTGCCCGTCCGCGCGGACACCCGCTGGACATCAACCGCCGAGTTGGCCTCGCTCCTTAGCCAACAAGCTCGCGGCCACCGTGCGGTTCCGGACACTCCCCGCTGGAATCGAACGGCTTGAGGCGTCCTTCTCCTCAATGCGTCCCGTCGTTCCGGTCCATTTCCGCGCTGCCGGCTGGTACCTCGCTTGCTGTGCGAGAAAGCCATGGACCGGGAGATCACGATCGACGAGAGACGGAAGCTGGGAGCGAGACGGCTCCTGGCACCCGCCGCCGTCGTCGCGCTCGGCGGGTTCGTGCTCCTGTCGTTGCCGCACTGGCTCCGTCCGGGCGTCAGCCGTGCCCGGGTGCGGATCGCCACCGTCGATCGCGGGCCGGTCGAAGCGACGATCGAGGCGTCCGGCACGGCGGTGCCGGCGTCGGAGAAGGCGCTGTCGAGCCCGATCGAAGCGCGGATCGAGCGCGTCCTGAAGCATGCGGGGGAGATGGTGAAGGCGGGGGACGCGGTCGTCGCGCTCGACACCTCCGCCTCGCGCCTCGAGACCGAGAGGCTCGAGGACCGGGTGGCGCAGAAGCGCAACGAGCAGACGCAGCTCCGGATCGGACTCGAGCGGAGCCTCGCGGACCTCGACGACCTGCACGAGAAGGCCCGGCTCGACCAGGCCGTGCTCAGCTCGAAGCTCGAGCGGGACCGCAAGATGCGGGCCGACGGGCTGGTCTCGGATGAGGCGCTGAGCCAGTCCGAGAACGAAGCGCGCAAGGGCGCGCTGACGGTCGAGCACCTCGCGGCCTCGATGGACGCGGAGAGGCGCGCGACCGCGGCGAAGCTCGAGGGGACGGCGCTCGACCTGCGGATCCTGGAGAAGGAGCTGGCCGAGGCCAGGCACCGGCTCGATCTCGCGACCGCGCGCTGCGACGACGGCGGGGTCGTGACGTGGGTCGTCCCCCAGGAAGGGGCGACGGTCTCCCGAGGCGAGGTGATCGCGCGCGTGGCCCGCCTCGACGCGTTCCGGGTCGAGGCGACGGTCTCCGACGTGCACGCCGCGGAGCTTCGGGCCGGCCTTCCGGTGTGGGTGATCGCGGACGACAAGCAACTGGCCGGGACGCTCCAGAGCGTCCGCCCCGCCATCGAGAACGGCGCGGTGAAATTCCTCGTGGACCTCGAGGAGCCGTCGAGCCCGCTGCTCCGGCAGAACCTCCGCGTCGACGTCTTCGTCGTCACCGGCCGGCGCGACGGCGTCTTGCGGATTCCGCGCGGCCCGTTCGTGCAGAACGGCAGCGCGCAGGAGGTCTTCGTGGTCGCGGGGGATCGCGCCGTGCGGAGATCGGTGCGGCTCGGGATCGCCGGCCGCGACTGGCTCGAGGTGCAGGGCGGCCTGAGCGAGCACGATCAGGTCATCGTTTCGGACATGCAGGACTACCTGGGGAGCAGCACGCTCGCACTCAATTGAAGGAGGGCGCGATGATCCGTCTGGAAAACGTCAGCAAGGTCTACCGCACCGACCGCATCGAGACGCTGGCGCTCGATCACGTCAACCTGCGCGTCGAGGACGGCGAGTTCGTCTCGATCATGGGGCCGTCGGGGTGCGGGAAGAGCACGCTCCTCAATCTCGCGGGGCTGCTCGACGCGCCGACCAAGGGGAAGATCGCGATCGACGGCGAGACGCTGACCTCGTATCGCGACCGGGACGTCGCCTCGATCCGGAACCGCAAGATCGGGTTCGTCTTCCAGACGTTCCACCTGGTCTCCGACCTGACGGTGCTCGACAACGTCGAGATCCCGCTCCTCTACCGGGACATCTCGGGGCGTGAGCGCAGAAAGATGGCGCTCGCGGCGCTCGACCGCGTGGGCCTCTCGTCGCGCATCCATCACTTCCCGTCGCAGCTGTCCGGCGGGCAGCAGCAGCGCGTGGCGGTCGCGCGCGCGATCGTCGGGCGGCCCCGCAACCTCCTGGCCGACGAGCCGACGGGAAACCTCGACAGCCAGATGGGGGGCGAGATCATGGCGATCCTCGAGGAGCTCAACCGCGACGAGAAGACGACGGTGGTCATGGTCACGCACGACTCGCGCTTCGCGGAGCGGACCCACCGCGTCGTCCGGCTGTTCGACGGCCGGCAGGTGATGTGAGGCCGCCATGCTGCGCAGCTACCTGAAGCTCGCGATCAAGGTCCTCCTCCGGAGGAAGTTCTACACGTTCATCAGCCTGTTCGGGATCGCGTTCACGCTGACGGTTCTCACGTTGGCGACGGCGCTCCTCGATCACGTCTTCTCTCCTGTCCCTCCCGAGCGGCACCTCGATCGGATCCTGTACGTGAAGCAGGTCACGTTGCACGGAGAGCACATCACCCTCCGCGGCTCGCCCGGCTTCGGCTTTCTCGACGCGTCCGTGCGGAACCTCCCGGGTGCTGCGCGGGTGACGATCTGCACGCGCGGCTCCGACGTCGTCAGCTACTCGGGCGGGCAGAAGCTCCGCCTGTCGCTCAAGCGGACCGACGGCGAGTTCTGGAAGGTCCTCGACTTCGATTTCCTGGAGGGCGGGCCGTTCACCGTCGAGGACGATCGTGCCGGAAACCGCGTCGCCGTGATCAACGAAGCGACGCGCCGGCAGGCGTTCGGCGGCGTCGCGGCCCTGGGGAAGACGATCGAGGCGGGCGGGCAGGCATTCCGCGTGGTCGGGGTCGTCAAGAACGTCCCCATCATCCGCGACGTTCCCTTCGCCGATCTCTGGGTCCCGATCGGCACCGAGCCGTCGGCGGACTACAAGAGCCAGTTCAGCGGCAGCTACCTCGCCATGATCCTGGCGAAGGACGCGCGCGATCTCCCCTCGATCAAGTCCGAGTTCGACGCCCGCGTGGCGACGCTGAAGGCGCCGGACCCGAAAGAAATCACCTCCATCGCGAGCGGCGCCGACACGCTGGTCGAGACGGTGGCGCGGGAGGTCCTGCCCGGCACGGGCCGGGACGCGCACGGAGGCCTGCTCGAGGCGCTTCTCGTCCTCGGGGCGGTGCTGTTCATGGCGCTCCCGGCGCTCAATCTCATGAACATCAACCTGAGCCGCATCCTCGAGCGCGCGTCCGAGATCGGGGTGCGCAAGGCGTTCGGGGCCTCCTCGCGCGCGCTCGTGGGACAGTTCCTCGTCGAGAACGTCGTCCTGACCCTGGTCGGGGGCGTGATCGCGTGGCTCGTGTCGGCGGGAGCGCTGCGCTCGATCAACCTCAGCGGCCTCGTTCCCTACGCCGATTTCCACATGAACCTGCGCATCCTCGCCGCCGGGGTGCTTCTCGCGCTGGTGTTCGGCGCGCTGTCCGGGATCTACCCGGCCTGGAGAATGTCCCGGATGCACCCCGTCGAGGCGCTCCGGAGGAGGGCGTGATGATCCGCCATCTGCTGAAGCTCGCCTGGCACCGCAAGCGCGCGAACGCGCTCGTGATCGCCGAGATCGCCGTGTCGTTCCTGGTGCTGCTCGCCGTCACGGGAACGGGCGCCTGGTTCGCCTACGTCTATGCCCTCCCCACCGGGTTCGATCGCCAGGACGTCTGGTCGGTCGAGATCTCGAGAGCGGGCGGGGACGACGCTCCGCCGAGCGACGAGGCGCGTGCGGCCTTCTCCCGCCTTCTCGCCGAATCGAAGACGATAGACGGCGTCCGGGAAGCCAGCCTGGCGTTCGGCGTCCCGTACGACGGGGGCACCTGGGACTGGGAAGAGGATCACGACGGGGTGAAATTCACGACCGAGGTGGACAGAGTGTCCGACGACTTCGACAAGGTCCTCGGGATCCGGGTCGTGGCCGGGCGCTGGTTCGAGCCGTCCGACGATGCGTTGTCCTTCGCCCCCGTCGTCGTGAGCCTCGCCACCGCGCGGTCCGTGTTCCACACCGACGAGGCCGTCGGCAAGAAGTTCCCCCAGGAAAAGGGCGAGCCCGAGAAGCGCGTCGTCGGCATCGTCCGCGAGTTCCGCAAGGCCGGCGAGCTGTCGGCTCTCGGGAACTTCACGTTTTCCCGGCTCACGTCCACGGCGGCCGACGGATCGGGGCCGCGATTCCTTCTCCTGAAGGTCGGCCCCGGCTCGGGCGTCGACGTCGAGCAACGGATCCTGGACCGCGTCCGCGCGGTCGCTCCGACCTGGTCGTTCCAGATGAAGAGCCTGGCGGAGATGCGCGCGCTCCGGTTCCGGGAGATCCTGGTGCCGCTGCTCGTCGGCGCGATCATCGGCGTCTTTCTCCTGCTGATGGTGGGGATGGGGCTCGTCGGCGTCCTGTGGCAGAACGTGACGACGCGGACACGCGAGTTCGGCGTGCGCCGCGCGGCGGGGGCCTCCGCCGCCGCGGTCCGCCGTCAGATCCAGCTCGAGATCTTCGTCTCGACGAGCGTCGGCCTGTTCGCGGCGTCGCTCCTGGTGGCGCAGGTGCCCCTCCTCGGGTTCCTGCCGCCGCACTTCGCGCGCGTCACCCTGATCGCCTTCACGGGCTCCGCCGCTCTGATGTACCTGCTGACCTTCCTGTGCGCATACTATCCGAGCTGGATGGCAACCGTCGTTCAGCCCGCGGAGGCTCTCCACAGCGAGTGAGCGGCATGATCCTCATCGTGGACGACGACGATTCGGTGACGGCCTCGCTCGGCCTGCTGCTGCGGCAGCACGGCCACGAGACGGGCACGGCCGGAGCACCCGACGCGGCGGTGGCCGCGATCGAGGCGCGGCGGCCCGATCTGGTCCTGCAGGACATGAACTTCTCGCTCGGGACCGGCGGCGAGGACGGCCTGGCGCTTCTGGGGCGGATCCGCGCGCGCTGGCCGGACCTGCCCGTGATCCTGATCACGGCGTGGGGCTCGATCCCGCTCGCGGTGCGCGGCATGAAGGCGGGGGCTTCCGATTTCGTCTCCAAGCCCTGGTCGAACACGCAGCTCGTGCAGGCGGTCGATACGGCGCTCGCACTCGCCGCCACGCGCGCGGCCGAGGGGAAGCCCGCGAGCCGCCGCGAGCTCGACGCGCACCACGACTTCAGCGGCCTCGTCGGCCAGGATCCCCGCTTCCTCAGGATCCTGGAGCTGGTCGGGCGCGTCGCGCCCACCGACGCCTCGGTCCTGATCACGGGGGACAGCGGCACCGGCAAGGAGCTGATCGCGGAGGCGATCCACCGGAACAGCCGCCGCATCGGCAAGCCGTTCGTCAAAGTGAACCTCGGCGGTGTGTCGTCGACGCTGTTCGAGAGCGAGATGTTCGGCCACGTGCGCGGCGCGTTCACCGACGCGCGCGAGAACCGGCGCGGCCGCTTCGAGGTCGCGGACCAGGGCACGATGTTCCTCGACGAGATCGGGGACCTGGACGCCAGCTCGCAGGTCAAGCTGCTGCGCGTGCTGCAGGACCGCTCGTACGAGGTCCTGGGGTCGAGCAGCACGCGGACCGTGGACGTCCGGGTCGTCTCGGCGACCAACCGCGCGCTTCCGGACCTCGTCGCGAAGGGGATCTTCCGCGAGGATCTCTACTACCGCCTGAACCTGATCTCGATCCGCCTGCCTTCGCTCGCCGAGCGGCGCGGCGACGTTCCCCTCCTGGCAGCGACCTTCCTCGAGCGCGCCGCGCGAACGTACGCGCGCGAGGCGCCCCGCCTGTCGCCCAGGGCCGTCGACTGGTTGCAATCCCGGCCCTGGCCGGGCAACGTGAGAGAGCTGCGCCAGACGATCGAGCGCGCGGTGCTGGTGCTCGACGGCGATCTCCTGGACGCCGAGCACTTCCGCGCTCTCGACGACCTGGAGCGGAGCACCGGACGCGACGAGACCCTCCCGGCTCCCGGCGCCATGACGCTCCCCGAGATGGAGCGGGCGATGATCGAGAAGTGCCTGCGCTACTACGACGGCAACGTCACCCGCGCCGCCGAGGCGCTGGGCCTGAGCCGCGCCGCGCTGTACCGCAGGCTCGAAAAGCACGGGCTCGATGTCCCTTAGGACGAAGATCGTCGTCTACCTCGCGGCCCTCCACGTCGTGCTGGGGGCCGTCGCCTGGCTCGTGCTCTCGCAGAAGCCGGGTCTGCTTCTCGCCGTCGAGCTCCTCTTCGTCGTCTCCATCGCCACGGGCATCGTCCTCGTCCGCGCGCTGTTCGTCCCCCTGCGCATGGTGCGCACCGGCGCCGAGCTGATGCGTGAGCGCGACTTCACGGCGCACTTCCTCGAGGTCGGCCAGCCGGAGCTCGACGAGCTGATCCGCATCTACAACAAGATGATCGACCGGCTGCGCGAGGAGCGATTGAGGGCCGAAGAGCAGCACTCGTTCCTGGAGAAAGTCCTCGACGCCTCTCCGGCCGGCGTCGTGACGCTCGACTACGAGCAGCGCGTGAGCCTGCTGAACCGCAGCGCCCTGCGCTTCCTCGACGCGGGGCCCGAGCCCCTCCGGCTCGTCGGCCGCCGGCTCGCCGAGATCGGCCAGCCGCTCGCCGATGCGCTCGCCGCTGCCGAGCAGGGCAGCTCGCGCGTCGTCACCGTCCCCGGCGGCCGCCGCGTGAAGATCGCCCACGCGACCTTCTACGACCGCGGCCACCCGCGCAGCTTCTACGTCCTCGAGGAGGTGACCGAGGACCTGCGCGCCTCGGAGAAGGCCGCGTACGAGAAGCTCATCCGCATGATCACCCACGAGGTCAACAACTCGGTGGGCGCCGTCCGGTCCCTCCTCGAATCACTGGGGCATTACGCCGGCCAGGTCGGCGAGACGGACCGCTCGGAATTCCGCGGCGCGCTCGACGTCGCCGTCGGCCGCATGAACAACCTGAACGGCTTCATGCGCGGCTTCTCCGAGGTGGTCCGCCTGCCCGCCCCCGAGCTGCGCGCCTGTGCGATCGCCACGCTCGTCGACGACATCCTCGTCCTCCTCCGCCCCCAGCTGGACCAGCGCCGCATCACCGCCAGCTGGGACGCGCGCGACGAGATCGAGCCCGTCCTCGCCGACAAGAACCAGATGGAGCAGGTGCTCGTCAACGTCTTCAAGAACGCGATGGAGGCGATCGGCGAGGACGGCCGGATCGGCGTCCGCTACGTGCGCAACGGCGCCCGGCCCGTCCTGACGATCCGCGACACCGGCAAGGGCCTCACGACGGACGCCCGCGCGAAGCTCTTCACGCCCTTCTACAGCACCAAGCGCGACGGCCGCGGGTTGGGCCTCACCGTGATCCGCGAGATTCTCGCCCAGCACCGGTTCGAGTACAGCCTGGAACCGCTGCCTGAGAGGGGCGCGGAGTTCAGGATCGGGTTCTAGCGCACGGTGGCCGCAAGGTTGTCGAGGGTCTCGCGCCGGGCCTCGGGCGCGGACGGCAGAGCGAACACTCGCGGCTCGACACCCTCGAATCCGATCGCGCGGCGCGCGCGGGACGTGAAGGGGTCGAGATCGTGGGTGGCGACCACCACGACGACCTCCGAGGCGTCGAGGTCGTGGACCCAGGCGACGATCCTTTCCTGCATGCCCCGGTCCATCCCTTCGAGGGGCTCGTCGAGCAAGACGACGCGAGGACTCCCGATCCACGCCGCGGCGAGCACGGCGCGACGCCTCTGCCCCATCGACAGCTCACGGATCGAGCGGGACCCGAAGCGCGCAAGTCCAACACTCTCCAAAGCGGCGGCGGCGGCTCCGCTCGACTCGCCGCGGAGGCGAGCGACGAGACGCAGCACTTCGTCGAGGCTCGCGTACGGCGTCAGCTCGGGCTGTTCGGGAACGTAGGCGAGGGGGCGTCGCGCCGCGGCCTCGTCCCGCCAGAGGTCCTCGCCCAGGATTGTGATGACGCCGGCGTCGGGACGTTCGACTCCCGCGGCGAGTCGCAGGAGCGTGCTCTTCCCGCACCCGTTCGGGCCGAGGACCAGGGTGAGGCCGCTTCCGATTTCGAGGCGCTGCGTGACGATCTCGGGAGGGCCGGCGCCGTAGGCGAAGCGAACGCGGTCGAAAACGATCATCGTCCCGTCCAGTCTGCGGGATCCCCGGCGGGGAGACGTTGCACCGCCGTCCAGCGGCTGACCTTCCAGGCGGCCTCCCGGCGCGAGGCGGCGCGAAGAGCGTGCGGCGTCGCGGCGAGCGCCGCGACGGCAAACCACGGCGATAGCGCGAACGCGAGCGCCCCGAAACCGCCCTCGATCACGATCGGTCCCGCAACCCCGGTGCGCCCCTCACCGGCGTGCCTCAGCGCGGCGGCCGCGCGCATCGCAGCGACGGGAAGCAGCAGGACCGCGAGCAAACCCGAACGGGCGTCGATCGCGACGGCGGAGACGACGACGATCGGGGAGGCGAGCGCTCCGAGCACGAGCGCGTCGTCCGACGCCCGCCGCTGCGAGCTCCAGGGGAGCGACCGCGCCCACGGCCATGGCGGACGACGCTGCGCGAGGCGATCCGACAGCGCCGCCAGCGTCACGACGATCGCGATCCCGATGGCCAGCCGCGCTCCGCGCGCGGCGAGCGAGGCCGGGAGAGCGTTGTTGGTCAGGAACAGCGCGCCCGCCAGGAGCGGCACCGCGGCAGCGGCCCACGCGCCAAGCACACCGGACCGGAGCGCCCGCAGTGCCACGATCCAGGCCAGACCGAGCTCCCACCTCGAGCCACGGAACTTGCGGCCACGCGGGCGTGCAGGAGGACCGGCCACCGCAACCGCCGCGCCGACGAGCACGGCGCCGAACATCGCGTCCAGCCAGCCCCCCGAGAGGGCGACGACCACTCCGCCCATCGCAAGCGGGGACGACAGGATCCGGCGCCGCACCGGCAGAACCGCGTGGGCGGCTCCGAGCGTCATCGGGATCAGCGCACAAACACGCGCCCCGTTCCACCCCTGCCCGATCCATCCCGCCGCGACGAGCGCAGCGAGCAGAGTGAGCGGCAACGGCGCAATGGCAGCCGCGACACCCAGCCCCAGCGCGCGAAGCTGCGCGCTCGCGCCGGCCGGAAGACTCCGCATCCACCCGGCCGAGCCCGTCGCGACGCGCGGCGCGGCCCAGGACGCCAGCCCGATCGCAAGCGCTGCGGTGCCACCGACGAAGCGCGCATCCGGGTTCGCGGCGGCAGCGGCCGCGGCGAAATGGGCGAGCGTCGCACCCGGGTACTGGCTCATTCCGACCGCAACGACGAACGCGCCCGCGATCGGGACCGACGCGCGCAGCGCCACCCTCGCTCCCGACGCGAGATGGAATCGCGCCAGCGCAGCGGTATCCACCATGAGTTGCGACCTATCGTACGCGACTCCCGAGGCGCGCGGGGGAATCCGGCGTGTCGGCGTCGGGACCTACGACGCCGCCTGCTCCGTCCGGCGAGTCGAGTGGACCGACTGCCATATTGACTTATGGCATAGCTTACGGTAGATTTGCCTCCATGAAAGCCCCGCGCAAGATCACGGTTCACATCCCCGGAGAGCTGCTCGCGCAGGCTCAGAAGTCGACCGGGCAGGGGATCACCGAGACGGTGCGCCGCGGCCTGCAGCTCGTCGCGGCGGGCGAGGCCTACCGGCAGCTGCGCGCCCTGCGCGGAAAGATGCGCGTCTCGATCGACGTGGAAGCTCTGAGAAAAGACCGGTCGTGATCGCGCTCGACACCAGCTCGCTGATCGCTTTTCTGAACGGGGAGCGAGGGCGGGACGTCGAATCGATCGATCGCGCGCTGGAGCTGGGGCAGGCGGCGCTGCCTCCGGTCGTCGTCACCGAAGTGTTGAGCAACCCTCGGCTGGAAGCGCAACTGTCCCGTCTGATCCTCGCGCTTCCGGTCCTGGAGCTGCATCCCGGCTACTGGGAACGCGCGGCGGCGACGCGCGCGGCCGTGCTGTCCCGGAGGCTGCGTGCGCGACTCGCCGACACGCTGATCTCGCAGAGCTGTATCGACCATCGCGTGCCGCTGATCACCCGGGACCGGGACTTCGCGCATTTCGTCAAGCACGCAGGGCTCACCGTGATCTAGAGATCGCCCGCCTCACCCCTCCTCGGCGATCACCTGGCCCTGCGTCTTGCCGTACGGGTAGAAGCTCGTCTTGTCCCCTCGCTTCCACGCGGCCTCCTGCTCCGCGCTGGAGATACCCCAATCCGGCCGGCAGCGCGCAAGCGCGGCGCGGAGATCGAGGCGCAGCTCCTCCACCGTCGGCCTCCCGAAGAACCAGTAGCCGTTGTAGATCTTGTAGATCCGGAGTCCCGGCTCGAGCACCAGCGTGTGGGGGATCATCGGATCGTGCGTGGGATCGGTGTACTCCGCGATGTCGAGGTCCTTCTGCACTTTGCGTCCGGGGTCCGAGAGAAAGATCCAGTGGGCGCCGACGCCGTTGCGGAACTCGTTCGTCTCGACGAGGTTGTCGGTCGAGAGGGTCACGAGCCGGCAGTAGCCGACCTGCATCTCGCGATGGAGCGCGAGCAGCCCCTCGTGCTGCCTTCGATCTTTCGGACAGTAGCCGCCGCGCGAGAGAACGAGCACGAGCGGGTCTCCCCCCTGCAGCTCCGAGAGCTTCCGGTGCTTGCCGCGATGATCCGACAGCTCGTAGTCGGGGAAGATCGCGCCGGGAACGATGTCGGCTCTCATTGAAAGATACGCTCCATGTACAAGTTCCCGGTCCCTTGCGTGCCTTTCCGCATCATACTGCGAAACCCGATTGAACACCGAGACGCCCACGATCGAGCTGCGCGGCGCCGCGATGAGATACGACGGCGTTCCGGCGCTGGGTCCGACGACGCTGTCGCTCGGCGCGGGCGTCAACGTCCTCCTGGGTCCCAGCGGCTCGGGGAAGTCGACTCTCCTGCGGCTTCTGACCGGCCTCGCCCTGCCGACGTCGGGGGAGGTGAGACTCTGGGGCGAGCCGCTCTCGGCGCGCAACATCGCGCCGCTCAGGCGGCGCCTCGGCTACGTCATCCAGGACGGCGGGCTGTTCCCTCACCTCACCGCGGAGGACAACGTCGCGCTCGCGGCGCGCTATCTCGGATGGGCTCCGTCGCGCATCGCGAGCCGGATCGAGGCGCTGCGGGAGCTGACGCACCTGCCGGCCGGCGTCATGGCGCGGTTCCCATCGCAGCTGTCCGGCGGTCAGCGGCAGCGCATCGGCCTCATGAGGGCGCTGATGCTCGGCCCGGAGCTCCTGCTTCTCGACGAGCCGCTCGGAGCGCTCGACCCGATGATCCGCGCGGAGCTGCGAGTGGACCTGCTCTCGATCTTCAGGCGACTCGGGCAGACCGTCGTGCTGGTGACGCACGACCTGGCCGAAGCGGCGTTCTTCGGCGACCGCGTGATCCTCCTTCGGGAGGGGAGCGTCGTGCAGGACGGCACGATGGAGGATCTCACCCTGCGGCCGGCCGATCCGTTCGTGACGCGCTTCATCGGCGCCCAGAGCGGTCCTCCTCCGGGGCGGGCATGACGCGCGGCTGGGCTCTGGCCGCGATCGGGCTCGCGACGCTCGTCGCGGCCTGCCGCCACCCGGCGGACGAGGTGCGCGTCGGCTCGAAGAAGTTCACCGAGTCGGTGGTCCTGGGGGAGATCCTTACGCAGGGGATGCGCGATGCCGCCGTGCCTGCCGAGCATCGCGCGCAGCTCGGTGGGACGCAGATCCTCTGGCACGCGCTGCTCCGCGGCGACATCGATCTCTATCCGGACTACACGGGCACGATCCGGGCCGACATTCTCCACGACCCGGCCGGAGGCTCCGAGGACTCGCTGCGCGCCGCGCTGGCGCGCTTTGGCGTCGGCATGTCCTCCTCGCTCGGTTTCGAGGATCGCTACGCCCTCGGGATGAAGGCCGGCGAGGCGAAGCGTCTGGGCGTGACGCGCATCTCCGATCTGCGCGCGCACCCCGCGCTGCGGCTGGGTGTCAGCGAGGAGTTCCTGAACCGCGCGGACGGCTGGCCGGCGGTCCGCGAGCGATACGGGCTGACGCACGCCGACGTACGGCCGCTCGACCACGACCTCGCCTACCGCGCCCTCGCCGACGGCCGCATCGACGTCATGGATCTCTACACGACCGACGCCGAGATCCCGTACTACGACCTCGCCGTGCTCGAGGACGACCTCGAGGTCTTCCCCGATTACCACGCCGTCGTTCTCTACCGAGGCGATCTGGAGCGGCGTTTCCCGCGGGCGCTCGGCATCGTGCGCGCCCTCGAGGGACGCATCTCCGCGTCCGAGATGCGACGGCTCAATGCGCGCGTGAAGCTCGAGCGCGTGCCGGAGCGGAAGGCGGGGGCCGAGTTCCTGGCGTCGACGCTCGGCATCGCGGCCGGAACGCCGAGCTCCGGCCGGGGCCGCAGGATCGGCCGCGCCCTGGCCGAGCACCTGGCGCTGGTCGGCGCCTCGCTGGGGGGCGCCATCGTCGTCGCGATCCCGCTCGGGATCGCCGCCGCGCGGCGGAGGCGGCTGGGCGCGGCCATCCTCGCCGCGGCGGGGGTGATCCAGACGATTCCCACGCTGGCGCTCCTCGTGCTCTTGATCCCGGTCCTGGGAATCGGCGCTTCCCCGGCCGTGGCGGCGCTCTTCCTTTACAGCGTGCTGCCGATCGTCACGAACACGATGGCCGGGCTCGGCTCGGTCCCGGCGCACCTTCTCGAATCCGCCGACGTGCTCGGGCTCTCGCGGGCGGCGCGGCTCCTGAAGATCGAGCTCCCGCTCGCGTCGCCGTCGATACTCGCCGGTGTCCAGACCTCGGCCGTCATCAACGTCGGAACGGCGACGCTGGGGGCGCTCATCGGGGCCGGCGGCTTGGGACAGCCGATCCTGACCGGCATCCGCCTGGACGACATGCCGCTGATCCTGGAAGGCGCCGTCCCCGCAGCCCTCCTCGCGCTCGCCGTTCAGGCGCTATTCGCCGGTCTGGCGCGGCTTTTCGTGCCGCGGGGGTTGCGCGGCTATCATGGATCGTAGAGGGGAGTCCGCATGCCCGAAGCCGGTTGCTCGCACATCGCTGCCGTCGAGGACGTCCGGGGCCCGAAACGCCGCGAGTGCGAGGACTGCGTGAAGATGGGATCGACCTGGGTTCACCTGCGGACCTGCCAGGAGTGCGGGGGGACGCGCTGCTGCGACAACTCGCCGCAGCGCCACGCGACGAAGCACGCGAAGGCGAGCGGGCATCCCGTGATCGCGTCGGCCGAGCGCGGGGAGCGCTGGCTGTACTGCTATCCAGACGACGCATTCTCCGAGTACTGAGCGACGAGGAATCATGGCGGCCACGCCTTTCCCGACCCTGACCGAATCCGAGCTGGCCTGCGTGGCCGCGCTCGGCGCGCCGCGAACCTTCCGCGACGGCGACGTCCTGATCGACATCGGCGAACGCGACTTCCCGTTTTATGCGGTGCGCTCGGGCGAGGTCGTGATCCTGGAAAGCTCCTCGGGCGCCCCGCGGGAGGTCACGGTCCACCGGGCCGGCCAGTTCACCGGGGACGTGGACCTGCTCACCGGCCGCCCGGCGCTGATCTCGGTGGTCGCCCGGGGCGACTGCGAGGTCTACGAGGTCCCCGCGTCCGAGATCCGCCGGCTTCTCTGCGAGATCCCCGATCTCAGCGACAAGCTTCTGGAGGCGTTCCAGACCCGGCGCGAGATGCTCGAGGCGGCGGGGTACATCGGCATCCGCGTGATCGGCGCCGGCGATTCGAAGGAAACCCTCACGCTGCGCGAGTTCTGCTACAAGAACAAGGTCCCGCACACGTTCGAGAACATCGACGAGGACGCCGGCCGCGCCGCGCTTGCCGCGCTGGGCTTCACCCCCGAGCAGTCCCCGATCATCGCGTGCAGCAAGAAGGTCGTGTCGCACCCTTCGCTCCCGAAGTTCGCCGAGGCGCTGGGCATATCCCGGAAGATCCCGGACGAGCTGTACGACATCACGATCGTCGGCGCCGGCCCGGCCGGCCTGGCCGCCGCCGTCTACGGCGGATCCGAGGGGCTGAAGACCCTGCTGCTGGATCGCGTCGGCCCCGGCGGGCAGACGGGTCAGAGCTCGAAGATCGAGAACTACCTGGGTTTTCCCGCGGGGCTCACGGGAGCCGACCTCGGGAACCGCGGCTACCTGCAGGCAATCAAGTTCGGCGTGGAGTTCCGCGCTCCGTTTTCGGTCCACGGGATCGAGCGCCGGAGCTCCGGGGAGTACGCGCTGGACCTCTGCAACGGTCAAGCCGTTCGCT
>DATKHQ010000192.1:0-3937 GCA_035510175.1 Candidatus Sulfotelmatobacter sp.
GGCGAGGCGATCCGCTCCGTGCGCTTCACGACGAACCGCGGGAAGGGGTTCGCCGTCCGGGTCGGTCTCGATCGCGCCCGTGGGCGGTACGCGGTCTTCACCGACTGCGACCTCGCCTACCCGATGCCGAACGTCTCGACCGTCATGGACCGGCTGGTCAGCGGCCACGACGTCGCGATCGCCTCGCGCGTCGCGCGCGAGAGCACCTATCTCATCCACCCCGACTTCTTCTCGTACCTGTTCACTCGCCACGTGATGGGACGGGTTTTCAACGCCGTCTGCCGCTGGATCGCCGTCCCCGGGCTGCGCGACACCCAGGCGGGGCTCAAGGGATTCCGCACCGAGGTGGTGCGTCCGGTGCTCACGCGCTTGCGCCTCGACGGCTTCTCGTTCGACGTCGAGCTGTTGCGCGCGCTCCTCGACCGCGGGGCCGACGTGGTCGAGGTGCCCGTCGCGTTCCGGTACGACACCGAGCCGACGACCGTGCACTTCACGCTCGACGCGCTGCGGATGCTGCGCGACCTCATCCGCGTGCGGTGGCGCTCGTTCCACGGCCGCTACACGACGATGCCCGGGACGACCGACCTGATCATTCACGCCGACGACTTCGGCCTGGCACCGGGGATCAATCGCGCCATAACCGACGGGTTCCTCTCCGGGGCGCTGAGCAGCGCCTCGATCATGGTCGGAGGCGAGGCCGCCGGCGAGGCGCTCGCGTGGGCGGCGGCCCACCCCGAGTACGACTTCGGCGTCCACTTGAACGCCACCCAGGGGCGGCCGGTGCTCCCGGTCGAGCGGGTGCCCTCGTTGGTCGGCCGCGACGGGCGCTTCCGGCCGCTCGGTGCCTTCGTCTCCCGGGGGATGTTCCGACGGATCCGCGTCGCGGAGCTCGAGGCCGAATGGCGCGCGCAGATCGCGCGCGTCCGTCAGGCGGGGGTCAAGATCAGCCATCTCGACAGCCACCAGCACGTGCACCTCATCCCCGCGATCTTCAGGAAGCTCGCCGTGCGCCTCGCGGAGGACGAGGGGCTCGCCGTGCGCACGATGCACGGTCCCGTGGTGCACCGCGGCCCGCGGCTCGACGTCAAGGGCGCGCTGCTCGCGCTCGCCACCCGCGTCGGGCTCGGCAGGCGTTTCCGGTACGTCGTCCGCTCGCGCGGCGCGGGGACGTCTCTGCGGGACGCCGCCACGCTCGAGGGGCTGAAAGCCGTGCTCCGGGACGCGCGCCCTGGGCGCACGTACGAGCTGGTCGTCCACCCTGGGATCGTCGACGAGGCGCTGCGGGCCTCCGGGGACGCCTACCACGACGGGCGCGAGGCCGAGCGCAAGCTCCTCGAGGCCGAGGAGACACGGGCCTGGCTCCAGCTCGCCGGCTTCCGGCTGGCCGACTTCCGTTCGAAGGCATCGACCGCACGCCCTTCTTGACACGGCCGGTGCCGCCGGTCCACCCTGGGCGAACGGGATTCGTATCCGTAGCGGGAGAAACCATGTACCAGCGCACACGTGTCTTCCTCGCGGCCGCCGTCGCTCTCGTCGCCGTGCTCGTGACCGCGCGCGCCGCCGACGAGTCCACCGCGAGGTTCGGCAGGCTCAAGGCCCTCGCCGGCGACTGGACGATGGCGGGCGGCGACGGCTCCGTCGCGGTCACCTACAAGGTCACCGGCAACGGCAGCGCCGTCGTCGAGACGATCTTCCCGGGCTCCGACCACGAGATGGTGACGATGTACACGATGAACAAGGGAGACATCGTGCTTACGCACTACTGCTCGATGGGAAACCAGCCGCGGATGCGATCGGCGAAGGGGGGAACCGCCTCCTCGATCGCGTTCAAGTTCGACGGCGGGGACAACGTCGTCATGGCGAAGGACATCCACATGCACGATCTCGACTTCACCTTCGTCGACGCGGACCACGTGAAGGCGGCGTGGCACCTGTACAGCGGCGGGAAGGAGTCCGAGGTCAAGAGCTTCGACCTCGTCCGGAAGAAGAGCTGACCCGGTGGCTCTCCAGGAGGGGAAGGCCGCGCCCGCGTTCACGCTGGCGGACGCGACGGGACACAAGGTGTCGCTGAAGGACTTCGCCGGGAAGGACGTGATCGTCTACTTCTACCCGAAGGACGACACTCCCGGGTGCACGAAGGAGGCGTGCGGGTTCCGCGACGGCTGGAAGGACCTGCAGAAGCTCGGCGCGACCGTGCTCGGGATCTCGGCCGACTCCGGAGAGTCCCACGCCGCGTTCGCCTCCAAGTACGCCCTCCCGTTCACGCTCCTCTCGGATCCCGACCGGAAAGTGATGACCGCCTACGGCGCCTGGGGAGAGAAGATGATGTACGGGAAGAAGGTCACCGGCGTCATCCGCTCGACCGTCTGGGTCGGGCCCGACGGCAAGGTCAAGAAGCACTGGGCGCGCGTCCGCGACGCGGCGCAGCATCCGGACGAGGTGATCGAGGCCCTGCGCGCGGCCGGATGACGCGCTAGCGATTGTCGACGCCCCGGCGGCCGGCGGTCCACTCGTCCCAGTGGCCGAACGCCTTCATCTGCGCGTCGAGCTTCTGCGCCTTGATCAGCGCCTCGACCTCCGAGCGAGACTGGCGGGGGCCCGGGCGGCTCTCCGCGTTGGCGAGCCCCCAGACGAGGGCGCCCAGCACCGCCTCCGCCGCCTTCGCCTCGCGGGCGTCGACCTTGTCGTAGGTATCCGACTCGGCGTGGTAATCCGGCAAGTAGGGCGCCGGATCCTGCGCGCCGATCAGCGTGGGGATCCCGGAGAGGAGAAAGTCGAAGTTGTCCGTGCCGTCGAACGCGTCGATCGGGTTGACGAACGGGCCGAGGGAGGCGACCGGCGCGAGCGCCGCCTCGATGGCGGGGCGGATGTCCTCGCGTCCGGAGAGGTAGAAGCCGGCGAGGCGCCCCGACCCCGTGTCGAATATCACGTTCGCCACGACGCCGTCGAGATCGGCGGCGTGCTTGAGCACGTAGTCCTTCGAGCCGTGCATCCCTTGCTCCTCGCCGGTGAACAGCGCGAAGACGATCGACCTCCGCGGCTTCAAGCCGAGCGCTTCGATCTGGCGGGCGAGGTCGATGATCTGCGCGCACGAGACGCCGTTGTCGTTGGCGCCGGTGCCGAGGTCCCAGGAGTCGAGGTGCCCTCCCACGATGACCGACTCCGCCGCCTTGTCGGTTCCCCGGATCGTCCCGATCACGTTCGCCGAGCGGGCCTCCTTCTTCGTCGTCGACTCGATCGCCACCCGGACGCGCACGTCGCCGTCGGCGAGCAAGCGCAGCAGGCGCTCTGCCTGCTCCCGCGCCACGATCGCGACGGGAACGCGGGCGCTGGTGCCGTTGAAGGTCATCGGGTGCCGGTACAGGAGCCCGCGCGGCCGGCTCGACTCGATCAGCACGGCGGCGACCCCCGCCTTCTCCGCGCCCTCGAGGATCCCGGGGGCCTTCATGTACTCGTCGAAGAGCGCGTCGAACGAGAGCATCTCGGGATTCCGGACGAGCGCCACCGCGCCGCGGCCGCGATCGCCGAGCTTCGCGAACTCCTCCGGCGTGCCGGAGCCGGCGTCGACGAGCGCCGTCTCGACGGGGCCGCCCGGCGGCGTCGAGCCCGTTCCCGGCGCGCCGGCGATCCGGAGCGGAAAAGAAGCGGGCGCCGTGCACGACGCCTCGGCGCGCCCCGGCACCCAGACGCCCGGGACGGTGAACGGCTCGGTCGCCACCGCGTCCAGGGAGAGTGAGCGGAGCTTCTTCTCCGCCCAGTCGATCGCCCGGTCACAGGGAGGCGTCCCCGAGATCCGGCCGCCGACCCGGTCGAGCAGCTCGTGGAGGTCGTCCATCATCGGCGTCGGGCCGAGAATGCGCCCCGTCAGGCGCTCGACCGGAGAGCGGTCGGGCTCGGCCGCGCCGAGTGCTTCCGAGAAGAGCGCGGCCAGCAGGAC
>DATKHQ010000193.1:0-16259 GCA_035510175.1 Candidatus Sulfotelmatobacter sp.
TCGCGGCGGGATCGCGAGAGGCGGCCGGGCTCGCCCTCTTCTTCTTCGTGGCGTACCTGTTCTCGAACGCGGGCGCGTTCCTGACGGTCGCCGCGATGGAGTGCTGCGGAGAGGAGCCGACCCGGTACGGGGCGCGCGACATGATCGGGCGCTCGCCGTTCCTGGCGGCGACCTTCCTGGTCTTCCTGCTCTCGCTCGGGGGAATCCCGTTCGCTCTCGGCTTCTGGGGAAAGATGTACGTCTTCGTGGCCGCCGCGCGCGCGGGGATGTGGGGGCTCATCCTCCTCGGGGCGACGCTCGCGGTCGTGGCGCTCTATTACTACCTGGACGTGGCCCGGGCGATGCTGATCGTGCGCGAGCCGGGACCGCCGCTGACCCCGCCGGCAGCACTGGCGGCAGTGATCCTCGCCTGCGCGCTCGTCGTGGGGGGCGGAGGTCTCGTGCCCGGGGTGTTCTTGAGGCCCTGCCTCCGCGCGGCGGACTCGCTGCTTTCGCCCCGGGCGGCCCCGGTCGCCGCGGTCCCGAAAATAACGGATTTGGCATCGAAATGACGCGGCCGCGGTGCACATTCCGCACCGCCTTGGAAAGAACTGGCCGAGCGGGGGGTCTCCCCGTACATCCCGGTCGTGGCCGAGGGGTTGCGACCGAGGAGCGTGCGATCCCCCGGGAGGCCGTATGGCATGCCGTCTTGCAAGACCGCTGGCGATCGTCGCCGCCGTGATGCTGGCGGCGGGCTCCGCCCGGTCCGCGGACGCTCCGACGCCGGTGACGCCCAAGAGTCCTGAGAGGGAGCCGGCCAAGCGCGGGTTCCTGTCGCACTACCTCGCCCCGCGGATCGACTCGGAGCTGGCGCCGGATCGCCACGCGGCCCTCGAGTCGGCCGACCGGGCAGCGAACCCGTGGCTTCTGGACGCGACGGCCCCGCAGAGGATCCAGCGCGAAGCGCTCCGGGCGACGGAGCACGCGCTCAAGCAGTGGGCACTCGACCGGCTGAACGTGCAGGGGCTCGGCTTCGCGCTCGCCGGCCACGGCGCGCCCCAATCCCCGCTCGGCGAGCACACGACCGTCCGGTTCGGCTTCTCGCAGATGGCGCCGCGCGCCGAGATGCTCGTCCCGATGACGCGGGGCCGGTTCCGGTTCGGGGCGGACGCCCGCGGCCGCCTGGGGACCGGGTTCGACACCGCGAGCGGCGCTCTCCGCTTCGGGGCGACGCTCGACCCGCTGCGGCACGGCGGGACGATCGCGCTGACGACGTCGTTCTAGCGCTCTAGAGCTTGACCTTGCTGCGGTAGCTCCGGAGCATGATCAGCGCTCCGTTGAGCCGAGAGATCTTCCGGTTGCGCGACTGGATGGCCAGCAGGTCGTCGGTCGAGGCCTGCTCCCCGCGGATCTCCCGCAGCGCTTTGTCGATCTCGAAGCCGAGCTGGTCGAGCTCGGGGCGCGTCAGGGTCTTGAACGAGCGCTCCGTGACGATCTGAAAGCCCTCGGCGATGTCTCGGGAGAACGCGAACGCCGATCCGCCGGGCAGTGCCATGCGCTGAATATAATGGGGACATTCTGCTTTTGCTTCCGAATCGTCCACATTCGAAGAATTTTAAGAAATAGCAGGATGTCCCCGAAGCGCGTCGATCACGAACGCGATGTGCGCGTCGAGGTCGAGGCCGATCTCGGCGGCTCCGTCGACGATGTCGTCGCGGCTGACGCTGCGCGCGAACGCCTTGTCCTTCATCCGCTTTCGGACGGAGGCGACCGCGAGCCCATCGAACGACTTCGACGGCGTGACCAGCGAGCATGCGGTCACGAACCCGGTCAGCTCGTCGGAGGCGAACAGGCACTTCTCGAGCACGGTCTCCCGCGCCACGCCCGTGTGATTCCCGTGGGAGAGGATCGCGCGGCGGAACCACTCGGGATATCCCTTCGCGGCGAGGATCTCGCTCCCGCGAAGGGGGTGATCCTCCAAGCTAGGCCACCGCTCGTAATCGAAGTCGTGGAGCAGGCCGACGAGGCCGAACGCCTCCTCGTCCCCGCCCGTCCGGCGCGCGTGCGCGCGCATCACCGCCTCCACGGAGGTGGCGTGCCGGCGCAGCCCGGCGCCCTGCGTGTATTCGTGCAGGAGCGCGAGCGCAGCCTCGCGCGGCGGCAGGTCGCTCATGCCGCCCATGGTACCCGCTTGCACAGGCGTGCTATCACATTGAAATGTCGCCCTCGTCGTTTCTCGAACGCTGGAACCCATGGCGCGGGCTGTCGGCGCTGCCGCCGGCGATCTGGATCCACTTCACCGCCTCGCTCGTCAACCGCATGGGCACGATGGCGGTGCCGTTCTTGGTCCTCTTCCTCACCCGGGAGCGGGGCTTCTCCGCCGAGCATGCGGGGCTCATGCTCGGCCTATACGGCGTCGCCTCGTTCATCTGCTCGCCGCTGCTGGGGCGGCTCGCCGATTCGGCCGGCCACGTCCGGATGATGAAGCTCTCGCTCCTGACGAGCGGCCTCGCCCTCCTCGCCTACCCGCTCGCGCAAACACCGGGAGCGGTCGCGGCGGCGACGATCTTGCTCGCGATCACCGCCGAGGCGTTCCGGCCGGCGAGCCTGTCGGTCCTCACCGACCTCGCGCCGCCCGAGCAGCGCAAGGCGGCGTTCGCGGTGAACCGCCTCGCGGTCAACCTCGGCATGAGCATCGGGCCCGCCGTGGGCGGCTACCTCGCCGAGGTGAGCTTCCCGTCGATCTTCCGCGTGGACGGCGCGACCTCGCTCGCCGCGATGGCGGTCCTCGTGCTGACGGGCTTCCGCGTCGTGGAACACAGATCCGCCGCCGGCGCCGGGGCGGCAACCCGCTCGCGCCCCGGCTGGAAGAATCCGAACCTCCTCTTCTTCCTGGCCGCATGCGTCCCCGCGGCGGCCGTCTTCTTCCAGCACGAGGGGGCGATGCCCCTCGACCTGGTGCGGGATCTCGGCTTCGCGCCGTCGTTCTTCGGCTGGATGTTCACGATCAACACGGGGATGATCGTCCTGCTCGAGGTCCGTCTGAACCTCGCGACATCGCACTGGCCGCACCGCAGGAGCCTCTTCACCGGCGGGATGTTTCTCGCCGCGGGATTCGGCGCGCTGGCGTTCTCCAGGTCCGGATGGGCGGTGGCGCTGACCGTCGCGATCTGGACCGTCGGAGAGATGATCCTCCTCCCGGCGATGTCGAACTACGTCGCGGAGGTCGCGCCCGCCGACCGGCGCGGCGAGTACATGGGGCTCTACTCGATGGCGTGGGGCGTGGCGTTCGGCGTGGGCCCCTGGCTCGGCACGCTGGTCCTCGAGCGGTACGGCCGCGTCGTCCTCTGGAGCGGGGCGTTCCTGGTCGCGGCCGTCGCGGCGATGGCGTTCTCGAGAGTTCCGTCTCCCGCGCCGGCGGAGGCGCCGGCGTCCCCCGCCCCGATCATGGAAGCGTGATAGCGTCCTGACGGGAGGCGCCGCAATGGACCTCGTGGATCCCGGCATCGACCGTTACCTGGCCCAGTTCGCGAAACACAACGACCCCGTGCTCGCCGAGATGGAGCGTATCGGCGCCGAGAGGGATTTCCCGATCGTCGGGCCGCAGGTCGGCCGCCTCCTCGAGGCCCTCGCCCGCGCGTGCAGCGCGCGCCGCGTGCTCGAGCTCGGCTCCGGATTCGGCTACAGCGCCTACTGGTTCCTCCGCGCGGTCGGAAACAGCGGATTCGTCACGCTGACCGAGGGATCCAAGGAACGATGCGCGGAGGCGAAGGAATTCCTCGACCGCGGCGGCTTCGCCGGACGCTTCGCGATCGAGACGGGAGACGCGCTCGCCACGGCCGCGAACATCACCGCCCCGCTGGACATCGTCTTCTGCGACATCGACAAGCACGACTATCCGAACGCGTTGCCGGTCGCGCGCCGCCTGCTCCGCCCCGGCGGCCTGTTCATCACCGACAACATGCTCTGGGACGGCAAGGTGCTCTCACCCCCCGCCGGCGACAAGACGACCGCTGGGGTCGCCGAGCTGACGCGTCTGCTGCGCGAGGCCGACGACTTCGCGACGACGATCGTGCCGATTCGGGACGGCGTCTCGGTCGCCGTAAGGATCCGTTGAAGCTGACCGCCGGCCAACCCGCTCCGGAGCTGCGCGGCGTCACCTCGGCCGGCGAGACGTTCGACCTCGCAAGCCTCCGCCCCCGGTTCGCCCTCGTCGAGTTCCACCGCGGCACGTGGTGACCGAACTGCGGCCGCCGCATCGCGCAGTTGCGCGAACGTCAGCGGGATCTCCTTGCGCGGAATGTGCTGACCGTGATCGTGCTCTGCCAGAAGCGGGCGCTCGCCTCCGCGTGGCTCGCCGCCAACGCCGGACCGTTTACCGTCATCCTGGACGAGGACCGGTCGATCGCCAAGCGCTGGGGCGTCCACGTCTGGATCTCGTACGATTCGCTGCGCATGGCCCGACCCGCGTCGTTCCTGGTCGATCCGCAAGGAAGGATCGCGTACGCCCGGATCTCGAAGCATCAGATGGACCCGGCGCCGATGGAGGAGATCTTCGAGGCGGTGGAGAGTGTGGTCAGCGGTCGAGCCGGTAACCGCCCCTAGGTCGAGATCGGCAACGTGCTCCAACGTACCCGGCTACTTGCAATCGCAACTGCGGTGCTGGCCGTCGCCGTCCTCGTCGGCGGCCCTGCATGTCGACCGCCAGAGAGATCACGCTGTACGATAGTCGACAGCAGGAGTCGAACGTCACCGTGTTCACGTCGCCGGAAGCACCGACTGAATTTCGAGCCTCGTGTCCTGCGTGCGGCTGCGGAACCCTTCCAGAGTTCAGTGTTCCTTCGGGCGTCGCCCTTTGTCCGCAGTGCGGCTCGCTCCTCCGGCGATCTGGGCAAGGACTCATTCTTGTCGGGTCCACTACCGAACAGGTCAGCCGGCTCGTGAGAGCGCGCATGCGTGACCCCGGCGTTTCGCTCGAAGACGTTCAGCATCGGGTTCGGGAGCAAGTGGCGAAGAGGCTCGGCATCGAGGAATCGGTCATCGCGCCATGGAGTCATTTTGTCGACGACTTGGGTGCCGACTCACTGGACGTCGTCGAGTTGGTGATGGCTGTCGAGGAGGAATTTGGCGTCGAGATCGACCTTGATTAGGCACCGGGTCGCCAGCTAACAACCTGCACCACGGATCGCCTCCGAGTGGACCGCTTTGCGGACATAACATCCGTGGAAGTAAGCTGGCTGGCAGGAGAGGGTGAGGCGAAGACGATCCGTCGGCTCTGGAAACCGAGCGGATTGGTGCAATTGCGACTTTTGCTCGGGGCTCTCTGGGAGACCGAAGGCCGTCGTCCCACCCGCCCCGCGCGTACCACCTAGTTTTCAAGGAGCCATCATGTCCTTCTCGCGCTGGATCGCACCGTTGGCCCTGATCGCCTCGTTGACTTCGCCGGCCCACGCCGCCGAGCCCGACAAGCTGACGTCGCTCTCGTTCCTCCTCGGCGACTGGGAAGCCGTTGCGGCGAAGGCGGGAGATCCGACGGGCGGGTGCCGGTTCGCCTCGGACCTCGGCGGGCGGGTGATCGTGCGCACGAACCACGCCGAATACGCGGCGGCGGGCGGGCGGCCGGCGACTCATCACGAGGACCTGATGGTGATCTACGCCGAGGGGGACAAGGTCGCCGCCAACTACTACGACAACGAGGGGCATATCATCCGCTACGCGGTCGACACGCCCGATGCGTCGACGGCGGTGTTCACGACCGACGCGGCCGTGCCGGGGCCGCGATTCCGGCTGACCTACAAGAAGAGTGGTGACGGGGCCGTGGCGGGCACTTTCGAGATCTGGAAGTCCGACGCGTTCGCGCCGTACCTGACGTGGACGCTCAAGCCCGCGGCCAAGAAGTGACCGAGAGCGCGCCGCGACCGGCGGGCCGGGCGGCGCTCGCGTTCATCTTCGTCACGGTATTCCTGGACGTGCTCGCGATCGGGATCGTGATCCCGGTCCTGCCGAAGCTCGTCGAGTCGTTCGTTGCCGGCGACACCGCGCACGCGGCGCGGATCTACGGCCTGTTCGGAAGCGTCTGGGCGCTCATGCAGTTCTTCTTCTCCCCGGTGCTCGGCGCGGCGTCGGACCGGTTCGGCCGGCGCCCGGTGATCCTGGCCTCGAACTTCGGGCTCGGCCTCGACTACATCGTGATGGCGGTCGCGCCGACCCTGGGGTGGCTCTTCGTCGGCCGCGTGCTCTCGGGGATCACCGGCGCCTCCGTCACCCCGGCCGCCGCGTACATCGCCGACGTCACGCCCCCGGAGCGGCGTGCCGCCGGGTACGGGATCATCGGCGCCGCGTTCGGGCTCGGGTTCATCCTGGGACCCGCGTTCGGCGGATTGCTCGGCGGTATTTCGCCCCGCCTCCCCTTCTGGGTCGCCGCAGCGTTCACGCTGGCCAACGCCTTGTACGGGCTCTTCGTGCTGCCCGAGTCGCTGCCGCCGGAGCGCCGCGCGCGATTCCGGTGGAGCCGGGCGAATCCCGTGGGCTCGCTCGCGCTGCTCCGGTCGCACCACGAGCTGTTCGGGCTCGCGTCTCTCAACTTCCTCTACTGGACGGCGCACCACGCGCTGACGAGCGTGTACGTCCTTTACACGGGGTACCGGTACGGCTGGGGAGAGAAGACCGTCGGGTTGACGCTGGCCTTCGTCGGGGTCGGGAGCGTCATCGTCCAGGGCGGGCTCGTCCGGCCGTTCGTCAGGCGCTTCGGCGAGCGCGCCGGCCTCATCACCGCTCTCGCGTGCGGCACGTTCGGCTTCGCCGCGTACGGCTTGGCACCGACCGGCGTCTGGTTCTGGTCAGCGATTCCGGTCTTCGCGATCATGGGCCTGTTCGGTCCCTCGCTCCAGGGGCTGATGACGCGACGGGTCGATCACTCGGAGCAGGGACGCCTCCAGGGAGCGAATACGAGCATCATGGGAATCACCGGCGTGTTCGCTCCGAGCCTTCATGCGCTGGTCTTCGCGACGTTCATCGGCCCGCTCGCCGGGCTGCACCTTCCGGGCGCGCCGTTCCTGCTCGCGTCGTTCCTTCTGGCGGTCGGACTTTTCGTAGCGCTGCGCGTGACGCGGTCCGCCGGTCACGGTCTGGAGACCCATCCATGAGCCCCACCTCACGCCACGCCGCCGTCGAGATGCCGCCGGAGGAGTTCCGCGCCGCCGGCCACGCGCTCGTCGACCGTATCGCCGACTTTCTCGGCTCCCTCCGCGGCCGCCCGGTCACCCCCGGCGAGACGCCGCGAGAGGTGCGCGCGCTTCTCGGGGACGACGCGCTCCCGGAGCGCGGGAGGCCAGCGGGTCCGCTGCTCTCGGCCGCATCGGACCTGCTGATCGACCATTCGCTCCTCAACGGCCACCCGCGCTTCTGGGGGTACATCACCTCGTCGGCGGCCCCGATCGGCGCTCTCGCGGACCTGCTGGCATCGGCCGTCAATGCGAACGCCGGAGCCTGGATCCTCGCGCCCGTCGCGACCGAGATCGAATCGCGGACGATCCGCTGGCTCGCGGACCTGATCGGCTACCCGCGATCCTGCGGCGGCCTGCTCGTCTCCGGCGGGAACATGGCCAACTTCGTCGGCTTTCTCGCTGCCCGCCGCGCGCAGATTCCGTGGGACGTTCGCGCCGCGGGGTTCGGCGGGGACCGTCCCCGCGCGGTCGTTTACGTCTCGAAGGAGACCCACACGTGGATCCAGAAGGCGACCGACCTCTTCGGTCTCGGCACCGACGCAATCCGATGGATCGACACGAACGACGCGCTCGAGATGCGGGCCGATGCGCTCGACGCCGCGATCGTCGCGGATCGCGCCGCCGGAGCGTTCCCGATGCTCGTGGTCGGCACCGCCGGAACGGTCAGCACGGGCGCGATCGATCCGCTGCCGGAGATCGCCGCGGTCTGCAAGCGCCACGGCCTCTGGTTTCACGTCGACGGCGCGTACGGCGCCCCCGCGGCCGCGCTCCCGGAAGCGCCCGAGCGCCTCAAGGGCCTCGCCGCCGCCGACTCGGTCGCCCTCGATCCGCACAAGTGGCTGTACGCTCCCGTCGAGGCGGGGTGCGTCCTCGTGCGCGAGCCGCGGCATCTGAGCGATGCGTTCGCCTACCATCCGGTCTATTACCGCTTCCGGGAAGAGGACGAAGAGCCGCCGCTGAACTACCACGAGATGGGGTTTCAGAACTCCCGCGGGTTCCGGGCCCTCAAGGTGTGGCTCGGGCTCCTCCAGGCCGGCCGCGACGGACATGTCCGGATGATCCGTGACGACATCGCGCTCGCGGCGCGAATGTTCGAGGCGGTCCGCGCCCATCCCGAGCTCGAGGCGGTCACGTGCGGCCTGAGCATCGCGACCTTCCGGTACGTTCCTCCCGGCCTGACGGGCGATCCCGTCGAGACCGCCCGCTACCTCGACGATCTCAATCGCGAGATCCTTGTCCGGCTCCAGCGGGAGGGCGAGATCTTCGTCTCGAACGCGGTCGTTGGCGGCCGCTTCCTTCTGCGCGCTTGCATCGTGAACTTCCGCACGACGGAGGCGGACGTCCTCGCGGTCCCCGAGGTCGTCGTGCGCGCCGGCCGGGCCGCGGACCGGGAGATGCGCGATGCGGCGAGCGGATTGAATGCATAGTGGTTCCGAGATTCTCCAGGTTTCGGCGTCCGGTGTCCGTCCGCGAGTGGACGCGGCGGACGGACACTGGACACTGAAACCGCGGGAAACCAAGCTCCGAGAAGCGGCACGGCGGTTGCCCTGGCCATTCGGCTGTGGACTGGCCAGATGTTCCTGTCGAGAGCATTCCGCCGGATGAGTTCCAGCCGGCGTTTTGCCCTCGTCCCGACTGCGTCCAGCACCGGGTCGATCCCGGTGCATTCCGTGTGCGGCGCCTGACACGGACCTACACCCGAAAGTGCGACGGACGCGTGGTTCCGAACTTCATCTGCCGCGCCTGCAAGCACGGTTTCTCGCTGCAGAGCTTCGCCGCGAGCTATTTTCTCAAGCGCCCCGAGCTCACCGTCCCGATCGCCCAGGGAATCGTCAACGGCGCCGCGCATCGCCAAGTCGCGCGGATGGCGGGGTGTGTTCACAGCACGGTCACCAAGCGCGTGCGCCGGCTCGGCCGGCATGCGCAATTGCTCCAGCAGATTCTGCTGAACGCGCTCCCCCGCGTCGACGAGCCAGTAAACTACGACGACTTCGAGACATTCACCGGCTCCCAGTACTTCCCGTGCGGCATCGGCATGAGCATCGGCCATCACTCGTGGTTCCAGTACACCCTGGGATATGCACCCCATCGGCGCACCGGAATCCTCTCCCCGGCGCAGCGCCGCAAGCGGGACCAACTCGAGGTGACGTTCGGCAAGCCTCCCAGGGACGCCTATGCCCACTCCCTCACGAAACAGCTTGATTCTCTGGCTCCCTGGCTCACCGGAGCGGTTCCGACCTTGATCTCCGATGAGATGAAAGCGTACGGGAGGGCTCTTGCGAGGCATTCCCTAGGAGATCGAATCCGACATCTAATCTTCCCGAACCCGAAGCGAGGACCCAAAGGGTCCCCGCGTACTCCAAAGGCGATCGCCCGGGATCGCGCGATGCATCCGATCGACGCGCTTCACGGCTTCACGCGGCATTCGGTCAAGTCTCAAGCCCGGGAATCGATCTCGTTCGGACGGCGGGTCGAAGGACAGCTCGAGCGGCTGTACCTGTTTGCGGTGTTCCGGAACCTCGTAAAGCGACGCTCCGAGCGACAGCCAGTGCGCACGACGCCGGCGATGTGGCTGGGGCTGACGAGCCAGATCTGGACGTGGGAGCGCGTGTTCGCCAAGCGGCTGCAGCCATCGCGCATCGAGGGCGGTGTGCCCTGGCCCGAGCTCTACCGGCGAGAGATGCGCACCCCGATCCTCGCCGGGCTCCCACCCCATGCGCTGAAGCTCGCCTACTGATCCCGATCCGGAGTCCCGGCGGACTTGCGGCCGTCGGCTCGAAGCGGCAGCCCGGAGAATCTCGGAACCACTATGGATAGAATGCGGCGATGGACCGGCCGTACGTCACGATGAACATGGCGATGACGGTGGACGGGAAGATCACCTCCGCCGCCCGCGAGGATCCCGCGTTCACGTCGCGCCAGGACAAGCGGATGATGGATCGCTACCGCGCCGAGGCGGATGCGATCCTTGTCGGGGCCGGAACGCTCCGGGCCGACGATCCCCCGCTCCACGTCCGCGATCCCGGAATGCTCGAATACCGCGCCGCGCTGGGAAAGCCGGACGGACTCCTGAACGTCCTCGTCACCGCGAGCGCCTCCGTCGATCCGGAGTCGCGCTTCTTCCGGACCGCCGGAGCGGCCGGATGCATCGTCGCGACCGTGGAGGACGCCCCGGCCGACCGGGTCGAAGCGCTCCGCAGGGTCTCCGACGTGTGGACGCTGGGACGCGGCGCGGTCGATCTCCGGGCGCTCCTGGTCCGGCTCCGCGCGCGCGGGGTCGAGCGCCTCCTCGTCGAGGGCGGCGGCGAGACAAACTGGGGGTTCGTCCGGGACGGCCTCCTCGACGAGATCTACGTCACCATCGCACCGTCGGTCCTCGGCGGGCGCGACGCCCCCACGCTGTGCGAGGGCGAGGGGCTCGCGATGGCTCACCAGCTCCGCCTCGAGCTGTTCGCCTCGGAGATCATCGACGGCGAGATCTTCTGCCGCTACCGCGTGCTCCGATGACCGATCGCGCGGCGGTCGCAGACTCGCTCGAGGAGATCGGGCTGCTGCTCGAGCTTCTCGGCGAGAACCCGTTCAAGACCCGCGCGTACGCGAACGCCGCGCGGGTGCTCCGCGGGCTCGACACCGATCTGGGCGAGCTGGTGCGCACCAGGCGCCTCGGGGATCTCAAGGGGTTCGGACCCGCTCTCGTCGAGAAGATCTCGACGCTCGTGAGGACCGGCGAGCTGTCCTACCTGACCGGGCTCCGGAAGCAGGTTCCCCCGGGGCTTCTCGAATGGCTCGCGATCCCGGGGCTCGGCCCGAAGAAGGCCCGGATGCTCCACCTGACGCTGGGAATCGCGACGCTCGACGAGCTCGAAGCGGCGGCGAAAGCGGGAAAGCTGCGCACGATCGACGGGTTCGGGCCCGCCAGCGAGAAGAAGATCCTGGACGGGATCGCCCGCGTGCGCGCGCACTCGGGCCGGTACCTCCGGAACGTCGTCCTCGCCGAGGCCGAGCGCCTCCTCACCCGCGTCGCCGCGGTCCGCGGGGTCGGGCAGGCGGCGATCGCCGGATCCGTCCGCCGTGGCGCCGAGACCTCGAAGGACATCGACCTCGTCGTCACTGCGAAGGACGGCGAGGCGGTGATGGACGCGTTCACCTCGGACCCCGGTGTCGCGGAGGTGACGGGGCGCGGACCCACGAAGTCCAGCGTGCGCCTCGCGGGCGGGCCGGGCGCCGATCTTCGCGTCGTGCCTCCCGAATCGTACCCGTTCGCGCTGCTCTATTTCACCGGCAGCAAGGCGCACAACATCGCGATTCGGGGGCGCGCGCAGAAGATGGGGCTCCGCCTCAACGAGTACGCGCTCGTCCGCGAGTCCGATCTGAAGCCGGTGCCGTGCAGGGACGAGGCCGCGATCTACAAGACGCTCGGGCTCGCCTGGGTCCCCCCCGAGCTGCGCGAGGACCGGGGCGAGATCGAGGCGGCCGAGACCGGGACCCTCCCCGACCTGATCGAGGCGTCCGACCTCGAGGGCATCCTGCACTGCCACTCCACCTGGTCGGACGGCTCCGCCTCGATCGCGGAGATGGCGGAGGCGGCGCGCGCGCTCGGGATGAGCTATCTCGGCCTGTGCGACCACTCGCGCTCCGCGGCGTACGCGAACGGACTTTCGATCGAGCGAGTCCGCGAGCAGCACGCCGAGATCGATGCGCTCAACGCCACGCTCGGCGGATCGTTCCGCGTCCTCAAGGGGATCGAGGTCGACATCCTCGCCGACGGCGCGCTCGACTACCCCGACGCCGTGCTCGAGAGCTTCGACCTGGTCGTCGCCTCCGTGCACAGCCGGTTCAACCTCACCTCCGGGGAGCAGACCGCGCGGATGATCCGCGCGATCCGCAGCGGGCACGTCGATATCGTCGGCCATCCCACCGGGCGCCTCCTGCTCACGCGCGACCCGTACCCGCTCGACCTGTTCGCCGTCCTCGACGCCGCCGCGGAGGCCGGCGTCGCCGTCGAGATCAACGCCCACCCGCAGCGGCTCGACCTCGACCCAGCGGCCCTCCGGCACGGGCTTGCCCGGGGGATGAAGACCGCCATCGACCCCGATGCCCATGCCCCCTCGGAGCTGTCCTACGTGTCGTTCGGGATCGACACCGCGCGCCGCGGCTGGGCGCGCGCGGACGACGTCTTGAATGCCCGGCCTCTCGCGACGCTGCTCGACTGGCTCGCCTACCGCCGGAAGCACGCCCGCGCATGACACGCCGCTCCAAGGAGCGTCCCGAAGCCAAGAGAGCGCGTGTCGCGCGCCTCGTCGCGGGGCTGCGCGCGCTCTACCCCGATGCGGACTGCGAGCTGACGCACCGGAGCGCGCTCGAGCTGCTGGTCGCGACGATCCTGTCGGCGCAGTGCACCGATGAACGGGTGAACAAGGTCACGCCCGCGCTGTTCGCACGTTACAAGACGGCCGCGGACTACGCCAGCGCGGACCCCCGCGAGCTCGAGACTCTCATTCACTCGACGGGATTCTTCCGCAACAAGGCGAAATCGATCATCGGACTCGGAAAGGCGCTTGCCGAGCGGCACGGCGGGCACGTTCCGGATACCATGGAGGAGCTCGTCACGCTCCCGGGAATCGGGCGCAAGACGGCGAACGTCCTGCTGTGCGCGTGGTTCCGCCGACCCGCGGTCCCCGTGGACACTCACGTGCAGCGTCTTGCGGGGCGCCTCGGCCTCACGGACGAGACCGCGCCCGAGAAGATCGAGGCCGCAATCCAGTCTCTCGTGCCCGAGAGCGACTGGAGCTTCACCGCCACCGCGCTGATCTGGCACGGCCGCCGCGTCTGCGCCGCGCGGCACCCCGCTTGCGATCGGTGCACGCTCCGTCCCGACTGTCCGTACCCCGCTTGACGGGCGGCGCTCGCGGACTACGTTCGCTATAGTGACGAACGTCCGTTCACGGTCGGGAGGATGGGGTTGCGACTGACCACACGCTTCAAGACGATCGGCGGAGACGAGTTGTACGAGCGTCTCGCCCTCGGCGAGTCGATGTGCATCCTCGATGTCCGCACGGACTCCGAATTCGCCGAGGCCCACATCCCCGGCTCGATCCTCGTGCCGCTGCACGAGTTGCCGACGCGGTTCCAGGAGCTCCCGAACGGCGGGACGCCGATCGCGGTCGTCTGCGAGTACGGCATGCGCAGCGCGAGCGCGTGCGGCTTTCTCGCGGAGCGCGGGTTCGACGTCCTCTACAACCTTGGCCGCGGCCTCGGGGACTGGCCGGGCCCGCTCGCGGCGGGCCTGAACGGCTCGCATCAGACGCACCTCCTGGTCGCGCCCACGCCCTGGCTCGTGGAGGCCTTCCAGCACCTCCCCAAGGGGCTCGCCCTCGATCTGGCGATGGGGAACGGGCGGAACGCGATCTACCTCGCCACGCGCGGTTTCGACGTCGACGGGGTCGACGTCGATCCCGACGTCGTCGCCCAGGCGCGCGCGACGGCGCGCCGCTTCCACGCCCCCATTCGCGCGGTGGTCGGCAACGTCGAGGACGGGACGTACATCATCCCGATGGAAGCCTACGACGTAATCACGGTCTTCAATTACCTCCACCGGCCGCTCTTCCGCGACATCAAGGACGGGCTGAAGCCCGGGGGCGTCGCCGTGTTCCAGACCTACCTCGAGGACCAGATCCAGTTCGGCAAGCCCACGAACCCGGCGCACCTGCTCCGGCGCGGCGAGCTCGAGGAGGTCTTCGCGGACTTCGAGATCCTCCGCGTGAAGGAGCGGATCGACTCGGCGGTCCCCGGCGGAAAGCCCTGTGCGCTCGCGGGGATCGTCGCCCGCAAGCCGGCGTAGCGCAGACCCGCGCACCGGCGCGCGCCCTCGCCGCGCGCTAGCATCTCGGCATGGCCGGCTCGCGGCTCGTTCCGGTGTTCCCCCTTCCGGACGTCGTGTTCTTTCCCCGGACGACGCTCCCGCTTCACGTGTTCGAGCGGCGCTACCGCCGCATGGTCGAGGACGTGCTCGCCGCCGACGGGCGCCTCGCCGTCGCCCTGCTCGCGAAGGGGTGGGAGGCCGATTACGACGGAAGCCCCGCGTACCACGAGATCGCGACGATCGGCCGGATCGAGGACCTCGAGCGGACGCCGGACGGCCGGTTCCTCTTCCGTCTGGTCGGCGAGGCCCGGGTGCGTCTCGGCACGGTCGCCTCGGGTACGCCCTACCGCACCGCCAGCGCGACGGCAATCCCCGAGAGGGCCCTCGACGAGCGGGAGGCCTCCGTGCGGCAGGCCAACCTCGCTCTGCTGGCCTCGCAGGGGCTCCTGGTGCGCGAGCTCTCGCGGGGCGAGGTCCCGGGGATCGTCCTCGACGAGAGCCTGAGCTTCGAGGAGACGTTGAACGGCATCTGCGCGAGCCTTCCGACGGAGGCGGCGATCCGTCAGAACCTGCTCGAGCTGGACGACCTGCCCACCCGGCAGCGTGAAGCCGCCCGGATCCTCGACGAGCTGCTCCGGCGCGTGCTCCACCTGAAGTCCCTGCGCTCGCGGGACGAGGGGCCGAGCGGGTTGAACTGAGGTCAGCCGCCGATCTGGTGCATCGTCCGGACGAGCGGGATCGCGCGCCGCGATTCGAGGATGTCGAGCGCCCCGCCGCGCCCCTTGCGCCGCACCGCGCCTTCGATCGCGGCGGCGATCTCGGCGTCCGGAGCACCCGCGCGCAGGAGCCGCTTGAGGTCGACCTCGCGGTCGTCGTAGAGGCAGACGCGCAGCTTCCCGTCGCTCGTGAGCCGGATCCGGCCGCACGTGCCGCAAAACGGGGCCGTGACCGAGTCGATGAACCCGACGGACCCGGATCCGTCGGCGTAGCGCCACCGCGCGGCCGGTGCGTGCGGGTCTGCCGCGGGATCGGGGAGAATCGGCCACACGGCGGAGATCCGGCGGCGCACGGAATCTCCCGTGATCACGCGCTCGCGGCTCCAGGCGTGGTCGTTTCCGAGGGGCATCATCTCGATGAAGCGGACCTCGATCCCGCGCTCGCGGCCGAAGCCGGCGAGCGCGACCGCCTCGTCGTCGTTGATCCCCGCCAGCAGCACGGCGTTCAGCTTGATCGGAGCCAGGCCGGCGGCCGCCGCCGCGTCGAGGCCGCGGAGCACGTCGGCGAGCCGGTCGCGTCCGGTCAGCTCCACGAACCGCGCCGGGTCCAGCGAGTCGAGGCTGACGTTGATCCGGCGCAAGCCCGCCGCCGCGAGATCGCGCGCGAGCGGGGCGAGGAGCACGCCGTTGGTCGTCAGCGAGACGTCGTCGATGCCGGGGACGGCGGTCAGCCGCGCGATCAGGCGGGGCAGCTCGCGGCGGACGAGCGGCTCGCCTCCCGTGATCCTCAGCTTGCGGACGCCGCCGGCGGCCGCGACGCGGACGAGGCGCTCGATCTCCTCGAACGAGAGGATCTCGCTCTTCGGGAACCAGTCGGGCTCCTCGGGCATGCAATAGGCGCAGCGCAGGTTGCAACGATCCGTGACGGAAACGCGAAGATCGTCGTGAACGCGCCCGAACGAGTCGACGAATGACAACACGGCCCTCTTGCCCGCGTATTATAGACACCCAAGGAATCGCCGGAATTGGCGGCACGAACCGTGCAAGGGGAAACCACGGAACCTCGTCGTGCGTCTCATCAAGGGATAGGGAGATCTCGGGCGTGAGTGAGTCGGTCACGGTCGCGAAGCCCGCGGCAGGGGCTTCCGGCCGGGGGAGCGCGGTGCCGGCGCCGTCGGCCGCGTCGCCGAGCACGGCGCGCGCCTGGGGGTTCATCCTGTCGTGGGCGCTCGGCTGGGGCCTCGTCGGCCTCTCCGTCGCCGCCGGGATCGCGTTCTCGCGAGGCACCTCCGAGCTCCGGCCGCTGCTGATCTCGAGCGTGCTCTTCGCGCAGGTGGTCGGCTTCACGGCGCTCGTCTCCGCGCGCCTGGTCTTTCCCTTCTACGCCCGCCTTCCCCTGGCCCTGCGCGGCGTGCTCCAGGTGCTCACGCTGGTCACCGGGACGGTCGCGGGATCCGCCGCGATCGTGCTCGCCCA
>DATKHQ010000194.1:0-16369 GCA_035510175.1 Candidatus Sulfotelmatobacter sp.
TGCGGTAATTCGGAAGCTCGAGAGCGGTCGTCGTCATGGCGTGTTCCACGTCGAAGTCCTCCTTGTGTGTCGGCGTTTTCCGGCTCGATCGTAACAGCCGTGGTACGCCGGGGGACACCTCCTCGAACCGTACCCCGCGCACCTGTCGAAACCGCGAGACGCAGGTTATCGATTGAACGAGACCCAGGACCCGGCGGTTCCAAGGAGGTAAGCGATGAGAGGCTTCAAGGTGTTCGTAGTCGCAGTGGTGACGGCCACGGCCTTGTCCGCCGCATCGAGCGCGCTCGCCGGCAGCCCGGTGGGCGACACGCTGTCGTCGGCGGCGCACGGCAAAGGGCACGGTCACCGCGGCGACATCGTCTCGTTCGACGTGATGTACGGCGTAGACGGACCGTTCGTCGCCGGCAATCCGGTGCGCGGCATCATCGGTGACGAGCTGCCGTGGACCGTCGCGAACTCCGCGACGGGGAACCTCGACACGAGCGGTCACCTGCGCATCAAGGTGCGCGGCCTCGTGTTCAAGGACGACCCGTCGGTGCCTGCCGACCTTCGCGGCATCAACGACGAGAGCGAGTTCCGCGGCGTCGTGAGCTGCCTGACCGAGGGTACGAGCGACACGCCGGTCCGGAACGTCTTCACGCACGGCTTCCCCGCGACCAGGTCGGGAGACGCGACGATCGACGCGGAGCTCGAGCTCCCGAATCCGTGCGTGGCGCCGATCGTGATGGTGCTCGCCGGCACGGAGGACAAGTGGTTCGCGATCGCCGGGTTCGAGAGCGAAGGCGACTAGGACACGGCGCGGCCGAGAAGTCCTCGCTTCGCGGCGAAGTCGTGGAGCTTGGCTTGCAGGATCTTCCGGCCGCGATGCAGTCGGCTCATGACCGTCCCGATCGGAATCCCGAGGATGTCGGCGATCTCGCGGTAGGACATCTCCTCCAGGATCGCGAGCACGACGACCTCGCGGTATTCCGTCGGGACGGCATCGAGCGCGTCCTGGATCTCACCGTCGAGCAGGCCGTTCATCACGATCGACTCGGGCGTCTCGGGGCCCGACAGCTCCGCCCAGCGGTCCTCGTCCGGCTCGAGCGGAACCTCCTCGGGGTGCGTCTTCGCGGACCGGTAGACGTTGAGCTGGGCGTTCTTGAGGATCTGAAACAGCCAGGCCTTCATGTTCGTACCCGGCGTGAAGCTCTCGCTCGCGCGGTACGCGCGCAGATAGGTTTCCTGGACGAGGTCCTCCGCGCGCTCCCGGTTCCGGGTCAGCTTCAGCGCGAAGTTGAACAGCGACGACAGGTGGGCGAGCGCGGCCTCCTGAAACGCGGCCCGCGCGGCGCTGCGATCGTCCCCTGCCATTGCGCCAGGATACCCGAGGGCTCGACCGTATAATCACCCGCGGTGAACGCCTCGCTTCTCCTCGGAATCCCCGTCTTGCCCGCCCTCGACCTCGAGGCGACGCTGGCGTTCTATGAAGCGAATCTCGGATTCCGGCGGCACATCGAATCGGAGGACTATGCCGGCGTCGAGCGCGACGGAATCCAGATTCACTTCCGTCTGTGCGCCGACCCGTCGCTCCCGAAGGGCTCGAGCTGCCGGATCAACGTGTCGGGCGTCGACCACTTCTACGCGCGATGCGAGCCCGCCGGCGTCGTGCCGCCCGGCGGAGGGCTCGAGGCGAAGCCGTGGGGGTTCCGGGAGTTCTCGGTCGTCGATCCCAGCGGGAACCAGGTCGTCTTCGCGGAGGAAATCGCCGGGTGGGTCGAGGAGTAGGGGTTCCCGCTCACTTCTCGGGCAGCTGGGCGATCACCTTCAGCTCGACGGCGATCGGCGTCGGCATCGCGCCGACCTCGACCGTCGTGCGCGTCGGGCGGTTGGTCGCGAACGCTTCCGCATAGAGCCGGTTGAACGCGGGAAAATCGGCGTTCATGTCGGTCAGGAAGACCGTCACGTCGACGATGTCGTCCCAGCTCGCGCCGGCGTCCTCTAGGACGAGACGGACGTTCTCGAAGACGGCGCGCGTCTGCTTCTCGATGTCGTACCTGACGACCTTCCCCGTCGCATCGAGCGTGACGCCCGGGATCTCCCTGCTCCCGCGCTTGCGCGGACCGATGCCCGACAGGAAGAGGAGGTTCCCCACCCGCTTCGCGTGCGGATAGGCCCCCACCGGCTCCGGGGCGCGGGAGGACTCGACGTCGCCTCTGTTGTTGCTCATGGCGTCACCCGCCGGCTACTCGGCCGGAATGCAGACGTTTTTCGGCTCGGTGAAGAAATGAAGCGCCTCGAGGCCGCCCTCGCGTCCCATCCCGCTCGCCTTGATCCCGCCGAACGGGACGCGCAGATCGCGGTGCATCCACGTGTTCACCCAGACGACGCCGGCCTCCAGGCGATCGGCGACGCGGTGGGCCCGTCTCAGGTCCTTCGTCCAGACGACGGCGGAGAGGCCGTACCTGGTTCCGTTGGCGAGCGCGATCGCCTCGGCCTCGCTCACGAACGGCGCCACGGTGACGACCGGGCCGAAGATCTCCTCCTGGTTCGTCCGGCAGTTGGCGTGCAGCCCCGCGACCACGGTCGGCTCCTCGTACCAGCCCCCGCGGCAGCGATCGTTCGGCGCCGCCGCCGGCCCGCCGCCGCAGAGCACCGAGCCGCCCTCCTCGCGGGCCAAGGCCAGATACGAAAGGATCTTCTCGAGGTGCGGTCTCGACACCACGGCACCCTGCTCGGTCGCCGGGTCGAGAGGATCCCCGCGGCGAAGTCCCTTCGCCGCCGCGACGAAGCGCTCCACGAACGCGTCGAACAGCGGCCGCTCCACGAGGATGCGCGAGCTGCAGTGGCAGATCTCTCCCTGGTTCGAGAATGCCGCGCGAATGTTCGTCGTCACCGCCGCGTCGAGGTCGGCATCGGCGAAGACGACGTTCGCGTTTTTCCCCCCGAGCTCGAGCGCCAGCTTCTTGAACATCGGGGCCGCGTGCGCGGCGATCGCGCGTCCGGTCGCCGTGCCTCCCGTGAACGAGATCACGGGCACTTCGGGATGCCCGGTCAGCGGCGGCCCGACGGAGGGGCCGAGGCCGTGGACGATGTTGAGAACCCCCGGCGGAAGCCCCGCCTCGCGGGCAAGGCCCGCGAGCAGGTGCGCGGTCATCGGCGTGATCTCGGACGGCTTCGCGACGACCGTGCACCCCGCGGCCAGGGCCGGGGCCACTTTCCACGTCAGGAGGTAGAGCGGGAGGTTCCAGGGCGAGATGCACGCCGCGACGCCGGCGGGCCGCCGCAGCGTGTAATTGAGGTAGGCGGTGTCGGTCGCGTGCAGCTCGGAGGACGTGTGGAGGATGGCGGTCGCGAAGAACCGGAAGTTCGCCTCGGAGCGGGGAATGTCGACCGTCGCGGCCAGCGTGACCGGCTTCCCGGTGTCGACGCTTTCCGCGCGGGCGAGCGCGTCGCGCCCCGCCGCGATCCTGTCGGCGATGCCCAGCAGGACGCGGGAGCGCTCGGCGGCGGGGGTCCGCGACCACGCGGGGAACGCCCGCGCCGCCGCCGCGACCGCCGCGTCGACGTCGTGCGCGTCGCCGTCGGGGGCGGTGGCATACGCCTGTCCCGTCGCCGGCTCGGACACCTCGAGGTGCCTTCCGGATCGGGGCTCGACGAACGTGCCGTCGATGAACTGGAGGATGCGGGTCATGAGAGCGCGGAGACGCGCCCGCCGTCGACCGGCAGGCTGACTCCCGTGATGTAGCCGCCGGCGGGGGAGGCGAGGAACCCGACCGCGGCGGCGATCTCCCACGCTTCGCCGAACCGGCCGGCCGGCACCACCGCGATCATGTCGGCCGCGATCGACTCCGGATCGCGCCCGGTCGCCTTCGCCCGCGCCGCGACGATGGACTCGAGCCGCTGGGTCTTCGTGTACCCGGGGAGCACGTTGTTCACCGTGACGCCGAACCGCGCGACCTCCCCCGCGAGCGTCTTCGCCCATCCAGCGACCGAAGCCCGGATCGTGTTCGAAACGCCCAGACCCGCGATCGGCTCCTTCACCGAGGTCGACACGACGTTGATCACGCGCCCGTATCCCGCCTCCTTCATTCCGGGCAGCACCGTGCGCGCGAGGAGCTGGTTGTTGACGAGATGCGCCCGGAACGCGTCCAGGAAGTCCTCCGGCTCCGCCTCGACGATCGGCCCGCCCGGAGGACCGCCCGTGTTGTTCACGAGGATGTGCACGATCCCGCGCGCGGCCACGTGGGACGCCGCCGCTTCGGCGACCGCCGCGTTGTCCGCGAAGTCCGCCACGAGCACCTCGTGCCCCTGGCCCGGAAGCAGGCCGCGAACCCGCTCGAGTTTCTCGCGATCGCGGGCGAACAGCGTGATCGAGGCTCCCCGGTTCGCGAGGTCGATCGCCGCGGCGCGTCCGATCCCCTGCGTCGAGCCGCAGACGATCGCGCGCTTTCCGTTCAGGGAGTGAATGTCCACCGCGGGAGGATAGAAACGGGGGCGCCGGGCTGTCAACGCCGGGGCAATGCCTAGAGCCACAGCGAGCGGGCGGTCAGGACGGCGTGATCGAGCCCCGCCGCGCGGTCGAGGAGCCTCATCCGCTCGGGAAGCTCCGCGGCAAAGCGCCACTCGTCCTCGCGCGCCCCCCCGGCGCGCAGCGCCGCCGACCATGCCGGCCACCACGGAAACGGCCTCCGCGCGATCGGCTCGACCACGAGCACGCGGCTTCCGGCGCGGTGCGCGGCGAGCAGGCGAGCGCCCATCGTCGATCGTCCCGCGTCGTCGAGCTCGTTGATCGCATAGGCTGCCAGCACGCCCTCGCCGGGCGCGCCGACGGGAGCACGAAGCAGATCGCCGCGCTTCGCGGTTCCGCGGACGCCGAGGCTCCCGTACGTCCACGCCGCCTCCGCCACTGCCCAGCCGCTCGCATCGACTCCTTCGACCGACGTCGAGGGGCCGCAGGCGAGCGCCCACGCGGCGCCCGCGGTCCCCGTGCCGCATCCGAGGTCGACGATGCGGCGCAACGGCGGGACGGCCGCGCCGAGCGCCTCGACGATGCGATCGACGGCAAGCAAGTGAAGCGGCCCGAAGAACAGGGCAAACGCCGCGCGCTTGCCTCGCGTATCGAGGTCCGCGCCGCGGTCGAGCGCCGCGCGGCGCTCCACGTAAACCGACGACAGCGCCGTCAGAGCCCGGCGGACCTCCGGAAACGTCAGGTCCGTCAGATAGCGGCCCTCGAGAGTCCTGAACCAAGCGCCGCGATCCAAGCCGGGAGGCATGACCGCATCGTACAATCCGCCGTCCCGGTGACGTCGAATCCGCACTCCGTGGCACCGCCCCGCCGCGAGATCACGTGGCGGCGCGTTCTCCCGCTCGTCCTCGCGGCGGTCGCGGTCCTGGGAATCGCCGCCCATCTCGTGGCGCGCGCGAGCGGGGGCGCCGGCGCTCCCGCCGCGCGGATACCGCTCCTCGTGGTGCTCGCCGCCGGCGGCATTCCGCTCGTCCTGGCTCTGCTCTGGCGCATGCTCCACGGCGAGCTCGGCTCCGATCTGCTCGCGGGAATCTCGATCGTCGCGGCGTGGATCCTGGGCGAGCATCTGGCCGGCTCGATCGTGGTGCTGATGCTCGCGGGCGGGGAGGCGCTCGAGCAGTACGCGGTGCGACGCGCGTCGTCGGTCCTCCACGCATTGATGGCCCGCATGCCGCAATCGGCCCACCGGAGGCAGGGGGACGTGCTCGTCACCATCGCCCTGGACGCGGTCGCCCCGGGCGACGAGATCGTCGTCCTGCCTCACGAGACCTGCCCCGTGGACGGCGTCGTCGTCTCCGGCCACGGCGCGATGGACGAGTCCTACCTGACCGGCGAGCCGTACGTCATCGCGAAGGCTCCCGGGTCGGAGGTGCTCTCGGGGGCCGTCAACGGGGAGAGCGCCCTGACGATCCGCGCCTCGCGGAGGGCCCGCGACTCGCGCTACGCCGAGATCGTGGAGATCATGCGCCGCGCGGAGAGCAGCCGTCCGCGCCTGCGCCGGCTGGCGGACCGGCTCGGCGCCGCGTACACCCCGCTCGCGCTTATCGTCGCCGCGGGCGCCTACCTCGCCTCCGGATCCTGGGTGCGCGCCCTGTCGGTCCTCGTCGTCGCAACGCCGTGCCCGCTCATTCTCGCCATCCCGGTCGCGATCGTCGGCGCCGTGTCGCTCGCCGCCAAGCGCGGCATCGTGGTGCGCGACCCCGCAGTCCTCGAGCGCCTCGACAGCTGCCGCACGATGATCTTCGACAAGACCGGGACGCTCACCTATGGCCGCCCGGCCCTCACCGACGTCGCGCTCGTCGGCGGGAGCTCGCGGGACGCCGTCCTCGCGCTCGCCGCGGGCCTCGAGGCGTACTCGAAGCATCCCCTCGCGGCGCCGGTGGTCGAGGCGGCCCGGCAGCGCGGCCTTCCGCTCGAGGTGCCGGATGAGGTGTCCGAGCGCCCGGGAGCCGGGCTCACCGGGCGGCTCGCGGGCCACCTGGTGGAGATCACCGGGCGCGCGAGGCTCGCGGAGCGGCGGCAGGAACTCGCGGATCTCCTCCCGCCGGCGGCCCCCGGCCTCGAGGCGGTCGTCCTCGTGGACGGCGCGGCGGCCGCGGTCCTGCGCTTTCGCGACGAGCCGCGCGAAGAGAGCCTGCCGTTCATCCGGCACCTGGCCGGACGCCACGGCGTGACGAAGATCCTGCTCGTTTCCGGCGACCGCTCCGCCGAGGCGGAGTATCTGGCCGAGAAGGTCGGAATACGGGACGTGCGGTCGGAGCAGCGTCCCGAGGACAAGGTCGCGATCGTGAGGCAGGAGGCGGCGGCCGCTCCGACGCTGTTCGTCGGAGACGGGATCAACGATGCTCCCGCGCTCGCGGCCGCCACCGTCGGGGTCGCGTTCGGCCGGAGCAGCGACGTCATCGCCGAGGCGGCGGGGGCCGTCCTCCTCGAGACCTCGCTTCTGAAAGTCGACGAGCTCTTCCACATCGCCCGCCGGATCCGTGCGATCGCGCTGCAAAGCGCGGTCGGTGGCATGATGCTCTCGATCGCGGGCATGGGTGCGGCCGCCGCCGGCTTTCTCACGCCGGTCGCTGGGGCGGTGCTCCAGGAGATCATCGACGTGTTCGCGATCGCGAACGCCCTGCGGGCGTCCCGGCCGCCGGGACGGCTCCACGATTACGACGAGTGAGGAGATGGCGATGCTCGAGTGGGTGATGGCTGCGATGCTGCTCGCGGCGCAGGGGGCCGCGACTCCGGACTCGGCGACGCCGGCAAGCGCGCCGGCACCGAAGGCGGTCGATCGCGCGGCCGCCGACGCCGCGATCGAGTCGGTGCTGCCGCAGGTCTCCGGAATCCGCGGGCTCGAGTTCAAGCGCAAGGTCCCGGTGGAAGTGATCGACGTCGCCCGCGCGCGGAAGTACGCCAGGGCCCGGTTCGAGGCGACGACTCCCGCGACGAAGATCACTGCCGACCAGAAGGCGTTCGAGCTCCTCGGCCTGATCCCCCCCGGCGTCGATGTCCTCGACACGCTCCTCGACGTCCTCGAGGAGCAGGCCGGCGGTTTCTACGACCCGGGCGCGAAGCGCTTCTACCTGCTCGACACCATGCCCAAGGAGATGGCCGGCGCGTTCGCCGCGCACGAGATGACGCACGCGCTCGAGGACCAGTACTACGACATCGACGGACGCCTCGCGAAGATCGTCGACGACGACGATGCCACGTTCGCGCTGTCCTCCGTGGCCGAGGGGAGCGCGAGCCTCGCGATGGCGATCTACATCGTGCACGGGATCGCCGCCGGCAAGATGCAGACCTCCGACCTCGAGGCGCTGCGCGAGAGCGACGCCGGGCGCGCGAAGCGCCTCGACGCGATGCCGGGGGTTCTCCGGAAGGAGCTCCTGGCGCCGTACGTGCTGGGCGCGCTCTTCCTGCAGCGCGGAGCGCCGGGCGCCGCCCCCGACGCGTTTCCGAAGTCGGCCGTCGATGCGGCGTGGGCGGATCCGCCGCGCTCGTCGGAGCAGATCCTCCATCCGGCCAAGTACTGGGACAAGGAGCACCGCGACCTCCCGAAGCCCGTCACGCTCGGTGGCGTTTCGCAGGTACTCGGAAACGGTTGGATCCGGGCCGGCTCGGGCATCCTGGGCGAGATCGCGATCGGCGGTCTCGTCGGCGCGCCCTCGCCGACCTCTCATGACGACGCGGCGATGGTCTCCGCCAGCGGCTGGACGAACGCCGCGGCCTCGGGCTGGGGCGGGGACCGGTGGGAGCTGTGGACACACGGTGGCGCCGCGGTCGTGCTTCTGAAGACGCTCTGGGATTCGCCGCAGGATGCGGTCGAGTTCGAGGCGGCTCTCCCCACGCGGCCGGGTCTCGCTTTCCAGCGCGAGGGGAGCACGGTCGCCGTCGTCGCGGGCGACCCGGAGGGGAAAATGAAACCGCTACTCGCCGTGCTCGCCGGCGTGCCGATCGCGTCCTCCGCCGGCACTCACTGACCACGCGCTCGCGACGCACCGGCGCATGCGGTCGATCGCCTTGCTCTCGATCTGGCGCACCCGCTCGCGGGAGACCCCGAGGCGCCCGCCGATCGCCGCGAGCGTGCGGGGGGGCGCCCCGTCGAGCCCGTACCGCTGGACGACGATCGTGCGCCACAGCGGGGGCAGCTGCCCGGTGGCCCGGGCGACGAGCGCCGCCCCCTCGTCCTGCAGGATCGACTCCAGGGGAGCGGCCGACCCGTCGGCGAGGATGTCGCTCCACCTCTGCGCATCGCGCGCGGAGACCGGGGCGTCGAGCGAGACGTCGCGCGGCTCGTAGCCGCCGCGCGACCTGGACAGCGGCCGCCGGACGATCCGCGACTGGTTGTGGACGAGGTTCTGCATCCGACGGCGCGCCCACCACGAGGCGTACGTGGCGAACTGAACGCCGTGTCCGGGATCGAACCGGAGTGCCGCGTCCATCAATCCGAGCCGGCCCTCGGACTCGAGATCTTCGCGCGGCAGTCCGGTATGCGTGTAATCCCTCGCGAGCCAGGCGACGAAGCCCAGCGCCGTCTGCGCGAGAGTCCACGCCCGCTCGAGCTGTGGGGTGGGTCCGTGTTGGGCTGCGATCATCTCGCTCATCGCGCCTCCCAGGGCTTGCCGGCGCCTGCGTGCGCGCCGCGAACCCTCGCGATGGAACCACTCGATCCGTCGATGGAGGAATAACGCCGATCGGGACCGCTTGGGGGGGAAATCCGGCCGGAGCGCCGGTTCGTGCGGATCGGACGTCCGCGGGCCGGGTTAGAGGCGCCGCCCCGTGGGGTCGAACCGCCGCGTCTCTCCGGGCAAATTCACCGTGAGAACGCCGCGTCGGCCGAGGGACCAGGACGAGGGCTCCTCGGGGTTTCCGTAGCGCCAGCCGTAGGTCCAGGACTTCGCCGTCGCGACGTCGAAGACCATGATGCCGCGCTCGGGCAGGGTGGCGTAGTCGTCCTGGAACTTCATCTCCGCGGCGACGAAGCACCCGCCCTCGCACGACGACGAGACGCCGAGGGCTTCCGCGCGCGATTCGGGAACGCGCAGCCTCTCGCGGCCGCTCGCATCGAGGATGCGGAAGTCCGCCGCGCCGTCCCGCGGCACGAACGTCGTCACGACGATGCCGCTCGATTCCGAGAGCACGTCGATCGCGCGGATCCACCGCCCGCCCTCGAGCGTCAGCTTCCACAGCCCGTCCGGGTGGTCAGGGTCGAGAAGCGTCAACGTCGTGGTGCTCTGGATCTGCTCGTCCGCGCGGGTGCCGACCCCGGGCTTCGCGACGCGGTGCGAGGAGTAGTGCGTCTCGACCAGGACCGCCTCGCGCCCGTCGGCGGCCGCGGCGGCGCGCTCGAGCACGCCGCTCTCCTCGATCGTGTCGGGAGCGGTCACGCCTTCCTTGTGATCGTCGACGAGGCCGCGGTCGAGAACGCAGATGCCCGCACGGAAGACCATCAGATGCGTCGACGCCGACGGATTGCGGCGGGCCGACGGCGGGACCGCGAGCGCGTGGTACGCCGGAGACGCCGCGGACAGCACCACCACGCGCGTCGGCGGTCCGGTGGCCACGGCGGCCGCCTCGGGCGGAGGCGTGGGCTCGGGCGCCGCGATCGCGGAGGACCGGATCCAGGGGAACCCTGCGAGCATCGTCTGGAGCCCGATCAGGAGAACGGTCGCCGGCAACACGGCGAACATTGTACGGCCGGCGCGCTTGTTGCGCCCTCGGGCGGCCGATAGAATGGGCGTGAATCCGCACGCTTCGCCAACAGGAGGACACCATGCCCTTCGAGCTTCCTTCGCTCCCTTACCCCCACGACGCGCTCGAGCCGTGGATCGACGCAAAAACCATGGAAATCCATCACGGCAAGCACCACGCCGCCTACGTGACGAACCTCAACAAGGCCCTCGAGTCGGCCGGTGCTCTCCCCTCGCAGCCGATCGAGTCCCTGATCGCCAATCTGGGTCAGGTCCCGGACTCCGTCCGCACCGCGGTGCGGAACAACGGCGGCGGACACTACAACCACACGATGTTCTGGAAGCTGATGAAGAAGGGAGGCGGCGGCGAGCCGACGGGCGACCTCGGCAAGGCGATCGTCTCCGCCTTCGGATCGTTCGCGGAGTTCAAGATCAAGTTCGCCGCCGCCGGGACCGGCCGCTTCGGCTCGGGCTGGGCGTGGCTGACGCTCAAGGACGGCAAGCTTGCGATCGAGTCGACTGCGAACCAGGACAACCCGGTCATGGAAGGCGGGAGGCCGGTGCTCGGGCTCGACGTGTGGGAGCACGCCTACTACCTCAAGTACCAGAACCGCCGCCCCGACTACATCGAGGCGTGGTGGAACGTGGTCGACTGGGGGCACGCGAACGAGCTCTACGCCGCCGCCCGCCGCTGACGGCGGGCCCCGCACGATGCGCGCTCGTCTGGGTCGGCCGGCGCGGGTGGCGGCGTTCGCTTCGATCCTGATCGCGGCGGTGTCTCCCGCGCTCGCCTCCGAGATCGTGGCGGTGAAGGCCGGGCTCCTGATCGACGGCACCGGCGCACCGCCGAAGAAGAACCCGGTCGTTCTCGTGCAGGACGGCAAGATTCTCGCGGTGGGAGTCCTCGCTCCGACCGGTGCTACGGTGATCGATCTGGGCGATCGCACGCTCCTTCCGGGCTTCATCGATTGTCACGTCCAGCTCGCGGGTCGCGGTCCCGGCGAGGAGGCCGCCGCCGACGGCTCGGCACGCGACCTCCCGCAAGAGGACGCGATCCGCGGCGTGCGGAACGCCAAGCGGACGCTCGAGGCCGGCTTCACCACCGTGCGCAACATCGGCGGCCGCGATCTCAGCGACGTGGCCCTGCGGAACGCGATCCGCGACGGCATCGTCCCAGGCCCGCGCATGCTCGTGTCGGGCGAGGCGGCCGGCGGTTCCGGGTCGACGGGGGCGTTCCTCGTGCCGTCCCTGGACGCGGCACGATCGCCCGACGACATCCGGAAGGCGACCGCGGCCGGTGTGAGGATCGCTCTCGGAAGCGGCACCGGCGGCATCCCGTACGGCCAGAACGGCCGCGCGTTCGAGCTGCTGGCGGGTCTGGGGATGAGCAACTCCGACGCGATCCTCGCCGGCACGCGCAACGCCGCCGAGCTGCTCGAGCTCGACAAGGAAGTCGGCACGGTGGAAGTGGGGAAGGTCGCCGACCTCGTCGGGGTCGAGGGAAACCCCCTCGCCGACATCAAGACGCTCGAGGCGCCCGCCTTCGTCATGCACGCGGGCGCCGTCGTGAAGCGGCCGATCGAGAAGGAGAAGAAGGGGCTCGCGCGATTGTTCAGCGGGAAGTGAAGGGAGACCGGTTGGCGATCGACAGGGACAACAAGACGATCCGCCTGACGAGCTACGCCGCCTGCGCGGGTTGAGCGAGCAAGATGGGGCCGGAGGCCCTTGCGCAGGTGCTGCGTCCCATCGCGGAGCTGTTCACGCCGGCGAATTACCCGAGCCTGCTCCGGGGGCTCGATCCGCCGGACGACGCGGTCGTGTGGAAGCTCGACGACGACAGCGCGCTGGTGCACACCGCCGACTTCTTCCCTCCCGTGGTCGACGACCCGTACGCGTTCGGCGCCATCGCGGCGGCGAACGCCCTGTCCGACGTCTACGCCATGGGCGGACGCCCGCTGTTCGCGATCAACCTCGTCGGGTTCCCCGACGACATGGATCCCGCGATCCTCTCCGAGATCCTGCGCGGGGGCGGCGAGAAGGTGAAGGAGGCGGGCGCGGTCGTGGCCGGAGGGCACACGACGACCGACAGGGAGCCGAAGTTCGGCCTCGCGGTCACCGGGATCGTGCGCCCGGATCGTGTGCTGGCGAAGGAAGGGGCGAGGGCGGGGGACGTCCTCCTCCTGACGAAGCCGCTCGGCGCGGGAATCGTGACCACCGCCGCGAAGCGCCAGAAGGCGAGCGAGGCCGATCTTTCGGCCGCGATCGACAGTATGTCGCGCCTCTCGGCCAGGGCGGCGGCGCTCCTCCAGGACGCCCACCCGCACGTCCACGCGCTCACCGACATCACCGGGTTCGCGCTCGTGGGGCACGCGCACGAGATGGCGCACCTGTCGAAGCTGACCCTGCGGTTTCGCTGGGAGGCGCTCCCGCTCCTCCCGAACGTCGAGTCGTACGCGAGGGCCGGCCACCTCCCGGGCGGCGGGAAGCGCAACGCGGCGCACTACGCGCCGTTCTTCACCGCCGCGCGCCCGCTCGAGGACTGGCAGCGCGACCTCCTCTACGATCCCCAGACCTCGGGGCCGCTGCTCGCGGCCGTCGATCCCGCGGCCGCCGATGCGATCGTCGGCGCTTTCCGCGCGGCGGGGGAGCCGGTCTGGGTCGTCGGGGAGGCGGTCGCGGGGCGCGCGGGCGGGATCGAGATCGTTTGATTCGATCGAACACCATCCCGGAATCGGTCTAGAATCGCGGCACGTCTCGACGGAGTCGCCGTGAACGACCCGCCCCAGTTCCCGTCCGCAAGATCACTTGCCGGCTCACAGCTCGGTCAGTACCGGGTGGACTCGCTGATCGGGCGCGGCGGGATGGGAGAGGTCTACAAGGGCTGGGACACGCGCGCGTCGCGGCCGGTCGCGATCAAGGTGCTGCGGGGCGTGGATGCGGGGGACCCGGGCCGGCAGCGGCGGTTCTCGGAAGAGGTCCGCATGGCGCCGCGCGTCGTGCACCCGTACGTCGCGACCGTGTACAACGTCGTCGACGCCGCCGACGGCCCGGCGCTCGTCATGGAGTTCGTCGAAGGTGAGACGTTCGACGAGCACCTCCGTCAAGCGCATCCGGTGCGCCGCGAGCTCCTCCGGCTCTTCGAGGAGGTTTCGGATGCACTGATCGCGATCCACGGCCACGGGCTCGTTCATCGGGACCTCAAGCCGGGGAACGTGATGGTCGGCCGCGACGGCCATGTGAAGGTGATGGATTTCGGCGTGGCGCTCCGCGAGCCGCCCCAAGCTTCCGATTCCGAGACCACGACGCTCCCCGATTTGACCTCGGAGGGCGTGGCCGTCGGAACTCCCGCGTACATGTCGCCGGAACAGGTGCGTGGCGAGCGCGCGGATGCGCGCAGCGACCTGTTTTCGCTGGGTGTCATGCTCTACGAGAGCGTGACGGGCGCCCATCCCTTCGCCAGGGCGACGGCGGTCGAGACGACCGCGGCGATTCTCCATGACGACCCGCCCGCAAGCGCCGTGCTCGCCCGCGATCCCGGCTTGAACGACCTCGTCTCGACGCTTCTCCGGAAAAACGCCCGCGAACGGCCGACGAGCGCCCTCGATGTACGCGAGCGGCTCCGAATGCTCTCGCAGCAGATCCCGGGGTCACCCCCCGCACGAATTCGAGCCCGCATCCTTGCCGGAATTGCGGTCGTTGCGGTGATTGGGGTCGTGACAACGGTCGCGTTGCATGCTCGGCACTCGGCATCTCCGGCGTACGGCGGGACCGGCGGCCGTCCCGCCGTAGCGGTCGTTCCGTTCGTGACCGGAGACGGCATCGGTGCCGAGCGCGGCAGAATGGTCGCCGATCTCCTTTCGCAGCGACTCGGAGACGGCCAATCGCTCCAAGCGGTCTCGCAGGACCGCGTGGGCGATGTTCTCGCAGAGGCGCCGCCTGGAAACTCCTCGGAGGCGCAGGTCCGGCGGCTCGCGACTTCAATCGGTGCGACCTACTTCGTCGCAGGACGGATCTACCGGGAAGGGGATCGGATCCTCGCCGCAGTCGAGCTCTTCAGCCGAGGCGGCTCGTTGCTCGGCGGCAATCAGCCGCGGCGCGTCGGGGGTACCGTCCTCGAAGCGGGAACCGCGGCCGACCTCGTTCTGCCCGCGGGCCGCTGGATTGCGGACATCCTGAAGCCCGCGGTCGGCGGCGGGCAGCCCGGAGCGGAGGCCGAGGATCCACCGGGCGCGTCCGAAGCGGCGCTCGCCGCCGTCGTCGAGGCCAGGGCGAAATACCAGCAGGCCCGGTACGACGAAGCGGTCGCTATCTTGAATCCGGTGCTGGAGAAGGAGCCCGACGTTCTCGACGCGATCTTGGTCAAGGCCGATGCGCTCTACGCGAGCGGCCACGAGCGCGATGCGCGCGAGGCGATCGGGAGCGCCGAGCGCGCGATCGCGACGTTGCACCTTTCCGATAACAGCCGCGCCGCCATGCAAACGCGCGCGGCGCATGCGGAGATCTTCGGTAAACCCGAGGAGGCGGCGAAAGCCTTCACCGCACTCACGGAAAGGTACCCCGACGAGCCGGCGAATTGGCTCCGGCTGGCCAGAGCGCGATTCATGTCAGGTGCCTATCCGGAAGCGTTGACCGCTTGCGACACGGCGGTGGGCCTCGATCCGTCGAACCCGCGCTCCCAATTGCTTCGCGGTCGAATTCTCGCTCGCGCGGGGCGAAAGACCGAATCGAACACGGCGTTCGCCAAGGCCCAGACGCTTTGGGAGGTCATCGGAGGCTCCGCGGGTGCCGCCGAGATCGCGTCGGTGCGTGCGTGGGCAGCCTACATCGCCGCGGACTATCCGGCTGCACAACAGGGGTATTCGACGGCCAATCGCGCGTTCGCGGATGCCAAGCTTGACGTCCGCGCAGCCATCTCTTCGAAGCAGGAAGGGGATGCGTTGCTGATGCAGTGGAAGGCGAACGAAGCCGAGCAGCGATACAACGCGGCGATACCTGTTCTCCGGCAGGGCGGGTGTCATTACGAAATAACGAGCGCTCTGGGGAGCCTTTCTGCATTGCAATTCCGCCTTGGGCGCGTGAAGGATGCGGAACGCACGCGCATGGACGCTCTCGACGAGGCGACCCTTCTCGACAATGCTGAGCTCAGGTTGCAGCAGATCATCAACCTCGCCGTTCTCCTCAACTTGACCGGGCGAACACGAGAGGCGCGCGAAAGGGCGAGCGAAGCATTGAAGATGGCGGATGAGCGGCACGACGAGAACTCCGCGTTCTATGCGCGCCTTCAGCAAGCAAGTGCGGACTACAGGGAGGGCCGGTTCACTCTGGCGGCAGCGGAGCAGGCGCGGCTTGCGGAGGGTTGTCACGCCGATCTCGTCGGCCACAACCAGGCGCTGTACGCGCTGCAGGACCGGGTGATCACTCTTCTCGCCGCGGACGACCGAGAAGGCTCCGTCGGCGCCGCAGAGCAAGCCGTTCCCGTCGCCCGAGCCATCGGCGATGCCGGCCGCTTGCTGACGACACTTTCCCTTCGCGCGATTGCACGGGCTCGTGCGGGCGACCCCGCAGATGCCGAGCCAGATCTTGCGGAGGCCCGAAAGCTCCTGGCTGGCCAGGAGGACATTCCCGATCTTCACTTGATCGTTCGTTATGCCGAAGGCGAACAGGATCTCGCGGAAAAGAAGTGGGCCCGGGTCGCTTCACGGCCGGAGCCCGACCGGGCGGTGCAATCCGCTTGGCTCGTTCCGCTGATCGTGCAGCGGTCGGTCGCTCTCAAGGCGCTGGGTCAGGACGCGGAATCGGGTCGTCTCGCCAGGGAAGTCGCTTCCCATCCATGGGCAACTGCCAGCGAACGCGGCATCGCGCAGGCGCTAATTGGCCATTGACTCCGGCTCATGTCTGTTTGAAACTCTACGGCAACTTGTGGGCTCTTCAAGACACTAGAGCCAGGGGGAAAACATGACCAAAGCTGGAAGCGTAGCGATCATGCTGGTGCTTGCGATCTCTTCGACGGGTGAGGCGTCGGACGGCAAGAAGTTCCAGACATTTCAGTCGCCGATCCTTATCGGCGGCGGCAATGGTGGCGGCGGTTACGTGTTCACCATGGATACTGAGATGTACTCGATGCCACTGGCGCCGGGAATAAGCGACATGGTGACCGATTCGTACTCCCTGAACGTGACGA
>DATKHQ010000195.1:0-6736 GCA_035510175.1 Candidatus Sulfotelmatobacter sp.
CAAGCGATGAGCCCGATGCGCGTCGTGCTGGCCGCGCTGGCGGGATTCGTCCTCTACTTCGCCATGGGCGCGGTCGTGTTCGCGATGTCCCCGCTGCGCCACGAGTTCGAGCGGTACCCCGCCGTCTACCGGTCCGCCGAGGGGATCAAGAAGACGATGCCCTTCGGCATGGCGGCGATGCTCCTGGCCATGCTGTGTCTCGCCGCGCTCTACGCCCTGCTCGGCGGGACCGGGGCGGGATGGGTCCAGGGCACGCGGTTCGGGGCGCTCATCGGGGCGTTTTCCGTCTGCTCGTTCGTGATCCACAATCACGTCAACCTGAACATCGGATGGCGCCTGACGATCGGGCAGGCGATCGCGTACTTCGTGCAGTGGACGCTGGTGGGGACCGTCATCGGGCTCGTCTACCGGCGGAGCTAGTCTCGACGTGGCCCGCTTCGCGGCACTGCTCCGCGGGATCAACGTCGGCCGCGCGAAGCGGATCGCCATGGCCGACCTGCGCGACGCATTCGAGTCCCTCGGCTACCGGAACGTGAGGACGCTCCTCAACTCCGGAAACGTCGTCTTCGATGGCCCCGCGCAGCCCGTCGCCCGGCACGCGGCGCGGATCCGCAAGTCGGTCGCGGACGACCTGGGCGTCGACGCGCTGGTCGTCGTCAAGACGGCGGACGAGGTGGCCGGCGCGATCGCGGAGAACAAGCTCGCGAAGATCGCGACGGACCCCAAGCGCCTCCTGGTCGTGTTCACCACGGATGCGAAATCGCTCGCGGCACTGGCGCCGATCGAGAACTCGGACTGGGGCGCCGACACGTTCCGTGTGGGAAAGTATTCGGGCTACGCCTGGTGCGCGAGCGGACTGCTCGACGGCAAGCTCGGCAAGGACCTCCTGCGCATCCTCGCGGATGCCGGGACCACCCGGAACTGGGCCACCGGTCGAGAAGATCGGCGCGCTCCTCGGCTCGAAAGGAGAGCCATGAGGGACAAGGTCGTCGTGATCACCGGTGCTTCGAGCGGCATCGGCGCCGCGCTGGCGAGGCATCTCTCTGCGGAGGGCGCGCGCGTCGTGCTCGTCGCGCGGCGCTCCGAGAGCCTCGCGGCCGTCGCGCGCGACTGCCGGGGGGAGACGCTCGCCGTGACCGCCGATGCCACCGCGCGCGAGGACGTCCGGCGCGCCGTGCGCGCGGCGATCGATCGGTTCGGACGGATCGACGTGTGGGTGAACAACGCCGGCCAGGGGATTTCCCGCCCGCCCTCGGAGCTGACCGACGCCGACGTCGACACGATGATGCGCGTGAACGTGATGTCGGCGCTCTACGGGATGCAGGAGGTGCTGCCGCAGTTTGCCTCCCGGGGCTCCGGCCACATCGTCAATATCTCCTCGATGCTCGGACGGATCCCCTACGTATCGTTCCGCTCGGCGTACTGCGGCGCGAAGCACTTCCTGAACGCCCTGACCGCCACGTTCCGCGCGGAGATGGAGCAGAGCCATCCCGGCATCAAGGTCTCGCTCGTCTCCCCCGCGGTGGTGGGGACCGAGTTCGGCCTCCACGCGATGCACGGCGGACCGGACTCGCGCTCGTTCGCGGAGAGCCAGAGCGCCGAGGAGGTCGCCGCGGTGATCGCCGGCGTCATCGCATCGCAGCAGCCGGACGTTTACACGCGCGCCGGCCTCAAGGCGCGCGTCACCGAGTACTTCGCGAAGACCGGGGTCGACCCGTCACCGGAACCGCGCTAGTCTCGAATTCTGGGGGCACGCTCGGAAAGGAAGGACGACATGAAGATCGGTATCCTCGGATCGGGCCAGGTCGCGCAGACGCTCGGCGCCGGCTTCCTGAGGCACGCCCACGAGGCGATGCTCGGCTCGCGCTCGCCGGAGAAGCTTTCCGGCTGGAGGGAGAAGAACCCCAAGGGACGCGCCGGGTCGTTCGCGGAGGCCGCGCGCTTCGGCGAGATCGTCGTGCTCGCCGTCAAGGGCCTCGGGGCCGCGGACACGATCCGCGCCGCCGATCCGGCGGGCCTCGCCGGAAAGATCGTCATCGACACGACCAACCCGATCGCCGACGCGCCGCCGGTCGGCGGCGTCCTGAAGTACTTCACGACGCTCGACGACTCGCTGATGGAGCGACTGCAGCGGGAGTTCCCGAAGATTCGGTTCGTGAAGGCGTTCAACTCCGCCGGGAACGCCTCGATGGTGAACCCCGAGTTCAAGGGCGGGCGGCCCTCGATGTTCTACTGCGGGGACGACGAGAGCGCGAAGCAGGAGGTCCGGAAGATCATAGAGCTGTTCGGCTGGGAGGCCGAGGACGCCGGCCCCGCCGCCGCCGCGCGCGCGATCGAGCCGCTGTGCATGCTCTGGTGCATCCCCGGCTTCCTCCGGAACGACTGGTCGCACGCGTTCAAGGTGGTCCGGTAGGGCGACCCGCGCGTGCTCGATCCCCGGATCGCGAAGACGATCGTGTTCGTCGCGGCGGTCGCGACGATCGTCATTCGGGCGCCGCACGGGCGGCGCAGCCGGACCGTCCCGATCGCGCGTAACGCGAAGGGAGCCCTCGAGACGACCCTGCTCATGCTGGTGATGGCCGGGTACGTCCTGCCGGTGCTGTGGATTGCCTGGCCCGTGTTCCCGTTCGCCGACTATCCGCTGCGGGCGGTCCCTCTGCTGGCCGGAACCGTTTCCTTCGTCGCCGGCCTCGTCCTCTTCCACCGGGCGCATGCCGATCTCGGCACGAACTGGTCGGCCACGCTCCAGGTCCGCGAGAACCACACGCTCGTCACGGAAGGGGTCTACCGCCGCATCCGGCACCCGATGTATGCCGCGCTCTGGCTGTATGCGATCGGGCAGGCGCTGGTCGTTCCGAACTGGATCGTGGGACCGGCGTACCTGGTCACCTTCGGCTTGCTCTACGCGCTCCGCGTGAACGCGGAGGAGCGTCTGATGCGCGAGCGGTTCGGCAACGCCTACGAGGCGTACCGGGCGCGGACCAAGCGCCTCGTCCCGGGCATCTGGTAGAAGCACAGGATGAGCACGCCGCCAACGCCATCGACCGATCAGGTCCGGGCCGACTTCGACCGGCTGGCCACGCTCGAAGGACCGGGTCCGGATCACAACGCCGTGTACCACCGCTTCCTGCTCGACCATGTGCCGCCTCGGGCCGGGGAGGCGCTCGAGGTCGGGTGCGGCCGCGGGGAGTTCGCACGTGCCCTCGCGCGCCGCGCGGCGCGCGTCACCGCGATCGACCTGTCGCCCGAGATGATCCGGATCGCGCGCGAGCGATCGGTGGGGCTCGCCAATCTGGAGATCGTCGAGGCCGACATCCTCTCGTTCCCGCTCGAGGAGAGCCGGTACGACTACATCGCGTCGATCGCGATGCTCCACCACGTCGAGGCCGGGGCCGTTCTCGTGAAGCTCGCCCGCGCGCTGCGGCCGGGCGGAAGGCTCGCGATCCTCGACGTGCGGAGCGCACGCGGCCCCCTCGAGCATATCTTGGCGCTCTCCGCGGGAGGGTGGATGCGGCTCCTGTCCGGGCGTCTGCGCCCCGATCCCGCGGTCCACGCGGCCTGGGCGGAGCACGGCCGGCGCGAGCGCTACCTCACGTATGCCGAGGCGCTCTCGCTCGGGCGCGCGTACCTTCCGCGGTGCACCGTCCGTCGCCACGTTCTGTGGCGTTACTCGATCGTCTGGGCGAAGCCGGGAGGTGCCGCGTGAACGACGCTCCGATCGATTGGCGGCGCGGCGACTTCGTCGTCTCGACCGATCGCGGGCGCATCGACGCCGGGCGCGCCCTGGCACTGCTCCGGGAGACGAGCTGGGGCGGCGGCCTGACGCTTCCCGTGCTTCGGACCGCGATCGCGCACTCCGTCTGCTTCGGCCTGTACCGGGGGAAAGACCTCCACGGTCTCGCCCGCGTGGTCACCGACCTCGCGACCTACGGATACCTCACCGACGTCGTCGTGGCCGAGGAATCGCGCGGCCTGGGGTTGGGGCGCTTCATGATGGAGTGCGTACTCGAGCATCCGCGGCTCCAGGGATTCCGCCGGATGGCGCTGCTGACCCTCGATGCGGCCGGGTTGTATGCGGCCCTGGGATTCACGGAGGGACCGGGCGACCTGACGTACATGGAGCGACGGTGATCCTCCGGACGGATCTTCGGCCGGGGGACCGGGAGGAGATCGTCGCCCTCCACGGCGTCACGTACGCGCGCGAGCACGGCTTCGATGCGAGCTTCGAGACGTACGTCGCCGGGCCGCTCGAGGAGTTCGCGCGCCGCGGCTCGGACCGGGAGCGGATCTGGATCGCGGAGGACGCAGGCCGGATCGTGGGCTGCGTCGCGATCGTCTCCGGTGAGGCCGGGTCGGCGCAGCTCCGGTGGTTTCTCGTGGCCCCTCCGGCACGGAGGCTAGGGCTCGGCCGGCGGCTCCTCGACGAGGCGGTCGCCTTCGCCCGCGACCGGGGATATCCCGAGGTCGTCCTCTGGACGGTGTCGGCGCTGGCCGCCGCGGCCCGCCTCTACGCGGCCGCGGGGTTTACGCGCGTCGAAGCGATTCCCACCCGGAACTGGGGGGTCGAGGTGGTCGAGGAGAAGTACGCCCTGGAATTCCGCCCGGCGCTTCCCGACGGCCTCGTCGTCGCGGTCTGCACGCGTGCCGCGCACGGGATCGGGAAGACCCCGCTCCCCTCGATCGAGCTTCTCGCGGGGCTCGGCGCTCGAGGAGACGCCCACTGCGGGGACCGGGTGCGGCATCGCTCGCGTGTCGCGCGCGACCCCTCGCAGCCGAACCTCCGCCAGGTCCACCTGATCGCCGCCGAGCTGATCGAGGATCTCGTCGCGCGCGGGTTCGCCGTCGGCCCGGGTCGAATGGGGGAGAACCTCACGACCCGGGGGATCGCGCTCCTCGAGCTTCCCGCGGGTGCGCGGCTCGGGGTCGGGGAGAGCGCGGTCTTGACGATCACGGGCCTTCGCAATCCGTGTCCGCAGCTCGACGAGATCCAGCCCGGCCTGATGGAGGCGGTCCTGCGCCGCGATCCCGACGGAACGCTCCACCGCCTCTGCGGGGTGATGGGCGTCGTCGAGGCGGGAGGGCGCGTGCGCGCGGGGGACCCTGTCCGTGTCACACTACCGCGGGAACCCCACGCGGCGCTCCAGCCCGTCTGAGCGTCCTCGGGGGGCGCGGGACCAGGGGAGGGGGACCGTGAAGCCGAAGGACATCTTGAGCCTGCTCGGGATCCGTCCCGCCGCGAGGACGTACGGCTCCGCGGTACGGACGTTCGACCTGCCGAAGGACGGCCGCGTCGAATACGCGCAGTGGCTGCACCCTCGCGAAACGGAAAAGGCGATCCGCCAGGACGCGGTCGATGCGCTGCGCGGCTTCATCCGCCCCGGCGACGTCGCGATCGACATCGGCGCGCACACGGGCGACTCGACGCTACCGATCGCGCTCGCCGCCGGTCCCACCGGGTGCGTGCTCGCCCTCGAGCCCAACCGGTTCGTCTATCCGGTCCTGGCGCGAAACGCCGCGCTCAACACCGAGAAGGCCCGCATCGTCCCGCTGATGTTCGCCGCGACCCCCGAGGACGGCACGGTCGAGTTCGAGTACTCGGACGCCGGCTTCTGCAACGGCGGCCGCCACGAGGGGATCAGCCGGTGGCGGCACGCGCACGCGTTCCGGCTCGCGGTCGAGGGACGCAATCTCGACCGCTACCTGCGCGCCCATCACGCCGAGCTGCTGCCGCGCCTGCGGTACATCAAGGTCGACGCAGAGGGATTCGACCTCACGATCCTCGGCACGCTCGACCGCCTGATCGCGGAGCGAAGGCCCTTCATCAAGGCCGAGGTGTACAAGCACACGGGCCGGGAGCGGCGCGAGTGCCTGTTCGACTTCCTCGCGGCGCACGGCTACGCTGTCCATCATTTCGACGGCGAGGCGCGCTACCGCGGGGAGCGCCTCGAGCGCTCCGACGTGATGCGGTGGGCGCACTACGACGTCTTCTGCGATCCCGGGACGGAGGCGCCGCGCGCGGGGACGGCGGCGTCCCGCGCCGTGGCGGCGGCCCCGGTCTCGTGATGGGGTCGATCGACCTCGAGCCGCTGACCGAGGCCGCGCTCCGCGAGATCGTGGAGTCGCCCGCCGCGTTCGCTGCCGCGCACGGTCTGGCGCTGGGGCCGCACGAGGAGCTGCTTCGGTCGACCGCGCGGGACTCCCGGGAGTTCCGCGAGCGCGCGCATCTCGTCGAGCCGTGGGCCGGGTATCTCGCCGTCGATCCGGCCACGGCCGCGATCGTCGGGACGTGCAGCTTCACCGGACCGCCGGATGCGGACGGTGCCGTCGAGATCGCCTACACGACCTTTCCCGCGCACGAGGGGCGTGGGTACGCCACCGCGATGGCGCGCCGGCTCCTCCTGCGCGCCACGGAGTCCCCCGCGGTGCGCGTCGTGCGCGCGCACACGCTCCCGGAGCGCAACGCGTCGACCCGGATCCTCGAGCGCGTCGGGTTCGTGCGGGCGGGGGAGGCCCACGATCCGGATGCCGGGACGGTCTGGCGCTGGGAGTGGCGCCGGTGAGCCTCGACGTCCGCCCCGCGACCCTCGACGACCTCCCCGCGATCACCGCGATCTACAACCATTACGTCGTGCACAGCCACGCGACGTTCGACCTCGAGCCGGTGTCGCTCGATAATCGCCGGGAGTGGTTCTCGCACTACGCCGCGACGGGGCCGCATCGTCTTCTCGTCGGCGTC